>NZ_JTLA01000086.1:0-52764 GCF_000799055.1 Ensifer sp. ZNC0028 | reverse complement strand
CTGCGGGGAGAGGGTTAGTCCTCGGGTTAAACCCGAGGAGAGGGGCTACTTTGCAGCAGGTGTAGTGCGTCCCGCATCCCATAGCCGAGCCGGTTCCTCGCCTCATCGATACCCAGCCAGAAGAAACGAAAGCGGATCGGGTCACCGCCGCCAAACGGCGTCATTTCCCGATGGATCCAGGTCTGCCGCTGCTCGCCGGCAAAGGCGACGTGAAAATAATGCCGCCGATGACAGATTGTCCTGTCGTCCTTCGGGTAGTGGTAGTCCTGTGTGACGAGATGGGTGAGCGCTTCCGGTGGCGTCAGCCCGGTTTCCTCGATGAATTCTCGCTGAGCCGATGTCTTCGGGCTCTCGCCCGGCTCCATCGTACCGCCGGGCACCTGCAACTCGATCTCGGGAAAGTCCGGCTCGTCGAAGACCAGCAGCCTGTCCTGCCAGGTGCCGTAGATCAGGACCTTGTGGGCATCCGGCATCATTGATCGCGGCGGGCCATGAAGGCCAGGCGTTCGAAGAGGTGGACGTCCTGCTCGTTCTTGAGCAGCGCACCATGCAGCTTCGGCAGCATGGTCTTAGCGTCGGCCCTGAGGTCCGCCGGATCGACCTCGTCGGCGACGAGCAGGCGGATCCAGTCGAGCGCTTCTGACGTGGAGGGCTTCTTCTTCAGACCCGGCACCTGGCGGATGTCGTAGAAGGCGGCGAGCGCTGCCGAAAGCAGCGTCTTGCGGATGCCGGGATAATGCACCTCGACGATGCGGGCGAGCGTGTCTGCGTCGGGGAAGCGGATATAGTGAAAGAAGCAGCGGCGCAGAAACGCGTCCGGCAGTTCCTTCTCGTTGTTGGAGGTGATGATGACGATCGGGCGGTGGCGGGCGCCGATCATCTCGCCGGTCTCGTAGACATGGAATTCCATGCGGTCGAGTTCCTGCAACAGATCGTTCGGAAACTCGATGTCGGCCTTGTCGATCTCGTCGATCAGAAGCACCACGCGGCGATCGGCCTCGAAGGCCTGCCAGAGCTTGCCTTTGCGGATGTAGTTCCGGACCTCGTTGACGCGCTCGTCGCCGAGCTGGCTGTCGCGAAGCCGCGACACGGCGTCATATTCGTAAAGGCCCTGCTGCGCCTTCGTCGTCGACTTGACGCTCCATTCGATCAGTTCGAGGCCAAGGGCGGCGGCGATCTGGCGGGCAAGCTCGGTCTTGCCGGTGCCGGGCTCGCCCTTGACAAGCAGCGGCCGCTCCAGTCGGATCGCGGCGTTGACGGCGATCATCAGGTCCTTGTCGGCGATATAATCGGCGGTGCCTTGAAATTGCATGGGCGTCTTCCGGTTCAGCGTAAGTCAGGCGAAGTCATGCCCTATGGACTATCGCATAATGGCTTAAATCGGAATCGTTTTGAGGGTAGGTGCGATCAAGGGGTCAGCCGCGAAGCGCGGTGACCTCGATCTCGATCAGCATTTCCGGGCGGATCAGGTCGCAGACAATCATGGTTGCGGCCGGGCGGATCTCGCCAAAAACTTCGCCGAAGATCGGGAACACCCGGTCGGCGAAGCTGGCATCGGTGACGTAGTAATGATTGCGGACAACGTCCTTCATCGAGAAGCCCGCTTCCTTCAGCGCGCCTTCGATCGTCTTCAGGCAATTGCGCGCCTGCTCTTCCACCGTCTCGGGCATGGTCATGGTGGCGTAGTCATAGCCGGTCGTGCCGGAGACGAAGCACCAGTCGCCCATCGCGACGGCACGCGAATAGCCTGCCGTCTTTTCGAAGGGTGAACCCGAGGAGATGAGCTTGCGCGCCATATCTTCGTTTTAAGCCCAGGGGCGCGCGGCGCCGACGGTCTTTTCGAAGCTGTCGATGGCGGTTGCCTTTTCCAGCGTCAGGCCGATGTCGTCGAGGCCGTTCAGCAGGCAGTGACGCTTGAACGCATCGACCTCGAACTTGACCGAGCCACCGTCCGGACCGGTGATTTCCTGGGACTCCAGGTCGACCGAGAGGATGGCGTTGGAGCCGCGCGAGGCGTCGTCCATCAGCTTGTCGAGGTCAGCCTGGCTGACGACGATCGGCAGGATGCCGTTCTTGAAACAGTTGTTGTAGAAGATGTCGGCAAAGGACGTGGAGATCACGCAGCGGATGCCGAAGTCGAGCAGCGCCCACGGAGCATGCTCGCGCGAGGAGCCGCAGCCGAAGTTATCGCCGGCAACGAGAATGCTGGCGTTCTGATAGGCCGGCTTGTTGAGCACGAAGTCCGGGTTGACCGAGCCGTCTTCATTGTAGCGGGCTTCGGCGAAGAGGCCCTTGCCAAGGCCGGTGCGCTTGATCGTCTTCAGGTAATCCTTCGGAATGATCATGTCCGTGTCGATGTTGACGACGGGGAGGGGGGCGGCGACACCGGTGAGCTTGACGAATTTTTCCATAACTTCAGGCCTTCGATTTCAGAAGAATGTTGCGCTAGCGTTTAGATGAGTTTTGCGCCGAAATGAAGGAAAATCTGTTCAAATAGGCGTCGCCGGGTGGGTGAAAATGCCCGCCCGGCGAGAGCTTCGTCCGGATTTCGATTGTCTGCAGGGACTTAGCCCGCCTTCACGGGGCTGTTGATCGCCCAGAGAACGCCGAACGGGTCGCGGAGCTGGCCGTAGCGATCGCCCCAGAACATCAGTTCGATCGGCATCACCACCTCGGCGCCGGCAGCAACGGCGCGATCCCACCAGGCATCGATGTCGTCGACAGTCAGCGTCAGGGTGAAGGCCTGCGGCTTTTCCAGCGGATGGCCGTATTCCGGATAGGCGTCAGCCAGCATCAGCGAGCTGCCGTTGATATAGAGATGGATGTGCATCGTGCGGCCCTGCTCGTCGAGCGGATGCCGGTTGACTTCCTTGCCGCCGAAGGCGCGCTGGTAGAACTCGGAGGCCTTGGCGGCGCCATCGACCTGAAGATAGGGCAGAAGGCCGTTCAGGACCGGTGCCGGCTGCTGCGTCTGGGTATCCATATCGTTCTCCATCCTGTTTAAAGAGCCAGGACCGTGCTGGCCTGCCTCAAGGACGGACATGGAATGGTCGATCCGACATGGGGTCGAAAAAAAATTGCAGCCGGCTGAAAGACGGTTTTCAAGGGACGCAAACAGGGTTCGAGCCGATCGTCGATCGGCCCGATTGCGGGGTACCAAGATCGCTGGAAATCGATTCCGACCGCCGGGAATTAGAGGTCGATGATCGTGCCGCGACCGTCGTTCCAGATGCGCATCTCGCGCTGGCCCTGGGCGGGGCCTGCGGCAGCCGGGCGCACGGTGGCGCGGGCTGGCCTGAAGTTCAGCCGGGTGGCAATGGCGCTGCCGACCACGACAACGGCGGCGATGCCGGCAAGGGCCAGCGCCAGCGAGGCGGTAAGCACAAAGGCCGCGAACGTGATGGTCAGGGCTGCGGCCGTAAAGAGAACAGAGCGAATGCTTTGCATAATCGTCACCTTTCTGATGGCGATGTGGGGGCTCGCCTGCGGACTTGCAAGGGGCGGGCCCTCGAAAGGGGTGCGGCGGTTCGCCTCGTCTTGCGGAACGCGGCAAAGGCGGGCACAACTGAAGCATGAACAAATCGAGCGAACATCACCCGGTACGCCTGCGCCGCTCGGTGCTTTGCGTGCCGGCCGACAATGCCCGCGCGCTTGCCAAGGTCGCGGAACTTGCGACGGATGCTGCGATCTTCGATCTCGAGGATGCGGTAGCGCCCGAGTGCAAGGTGGAAGCGCGTGCGGCGCTGGTGCAGTATCTGACGACAAGCCGGCCGGATTGCGAGATCGTCATCCGCATCAATGCGATCGGCTCGGACTATGGTCAGGGCGATCTTGCTGCAGCGCTTGCGGCCAATCCCGACGCCATTCTGTTGCCGAAGGTCGAAAGCCCGGCGGATATCCAGGCGGCGGCCGACTGGCTCGACGAGAACGATGCGCCGGAGACGTTGCGCCTCTGGGCGATGATCGAGACGCCGCGCGGGGTGATCAACGCGCCTCTTATCGCCGAGGCCGGCCGCACCTTCAGCGGCAGGCTCGATTGTTTCGTCGTCGGCCTCAACGACCTGCGCAAGGAGACCGGCGTTCCGGATCGTCCGGGCCGGCCCTATCTCATCCCCTGGCTGATGCAGATCCTGCTTGCCGCGCGTGGCGGCGGGCTCGATGTCATCGATGCCGTGTTCAACGATTTTCGTGACGCTGCCACCTTTGACGAAGAATGCCGGCAGGGCCGCGACATGGGCTATGACGGCAAGATGCTGATCCATCCGGCGCAGATCGGCCCGGCGAACGAGCGCTTCGGCGTCGAGCAGATCGCCGTCGACGAGGCCCGCGCGATCATTGCCGCTTTTGCGCTCTCGGAAAATGCCGGCAAGGGCGTCATCAATTTGAGCGGACGCATGGTCGAGCGGCTGCATCTCGACCAGGCCGTAATGCTTGCCGCCAAGGCGGACCTCATCGAACAACGAAAGACAAGATCTTGAAACTCTACCGCTTCCTGACCGGTCCCGACGACGCCACCTTCTGCCACAAGGTGACGGCGGCGCTGAACCAGGGCTGGAGCCTGCACGGCTCGCCCACCTATGCCTTCAATGCCGATACGCAGCACATGCAGTGCGGCCAGGCGGTGGTCAAGGAGGTCGAGGGCAAGGATTACACCCCGGATATCAAGCTGTCGGAACAGTAGTGGCGCTGCCGTCAGTATCGGCGGCTGCCCCTCACCCTAGCCCTCTCCCCGCAGGCGGGGAGAGGGGACGTGCCAGCTCACGATGTCGCGGAACGGAGTTGCCGTCGGCGGGATGTCGGGGGCGTATTGTTGAGGCGAGTGGGTGCCGCGAGTCTCCTTCGCCCCGCTTGCGGGGAGAAGGTGGCCGGCAGGCCGGATGAGGGGCAAAGCGAAACGGTAAGCCCTGCTCTTTAAGTCACGCAATCCCGGACGGAAAACCGCTTCAACTTTCCTGGAATTGCTTAGCCGCCGACGTGCTCGACGCTCGCCTCGATCCGTTCCATGTCGTCGTCGGAGAGGCCGAAATGGTGGCCGATCTCGTGGATCAGAACGTGGGTGATGATGTCGCCGAGCGTCTCCTCGTTCTCCGCCCAGTAGTCGATGATCGGGCGGCGATAGAGGGTGATGCGGTTCGGAAACTGGCCGGTTTCCATGGTGAAGCGTTCGCTGATGCCGCTGCCTTCGAAGAGGCCGAGCAGGTCGAAGGGCGTTTCCAGCGCCATGTCCTCGAAAACGTCGTCGCTCGGGAAGTCGGCAACTTCGATGACAAGGTCGGTCGTCAGCTGGCGGAATTCCTGCGGCAGGTGGCCATAGGCCTCCAGCGCAAGCTGCTCGAAAGTGGTAAGCGTCGGTGCGTGGCGTTCCCGCCAATCATCGGTCTGGTCAATGCGGGCCATAGGCACTCCTTGTTGCCCTCCATATAGCGATTTTGCCTTTGTTTTTCGAGTGTTGAATTCCTTGACCACAGGGACAGGAATAAATTCTTAGAATTGGCTGTTGACTCATTTAGGAAGCTCTGGAATCTAATAGAACATAACATGAACATACTGATGGGAGTTGACCGTCATGGCCGACACAGCCGTGCAGCGGGAGACGGTACTTTCGCTCCGAGAAACCATAGCCAGGATCGAAAACCGTCGGCTTCCGGGCGTCGTGCGCGCCGCCAAGGCGGCCGATCCCGGCGGCTTCCGTCAGCGGGAAGAAGACGAGCCCGGCCGCAAGGCGCTGGCGCTCGGCGTTCCCGATCTGGACGATCTTCTCGAAGGCGGCCTGCCGCTCGAAGGCATGACGGAAATCCGCAATGCCGAGACGCGCGATGCGGGTGCTGCCGCCGGTTTTGCCGCAGCACTCGGCGTGCTCTGCCAACGGGCGCGGCTTGAAAAGGGCGAGCCGTCCGCCCCCGTTCTCTGGATCAGCCAGTCGATGGCTTCCAACGAGGCGGGCATGCCCTATGGCCTGGGTCTGAAGGCCTTTGGTCTCGATGTCCGCGGCCTCGTCTTCAGCCTGCCGCGCACGATAAAGGATGCGCTCTGGATCGCCGAGGCCGCACTTTCCGTGCCGAGCTTCTGCGCTGTCATCCTCGAAATTCGCGGCAACCCGGCTGCCCTGGCACTCAGCGAGAGCCGGCGCCTGCATGTGCGCTCGCGCGCCGGCCACGTCCCCCTTCTGCTTTTGCGCCAGTCCGGACACGAGGAGGCAAGCAGCGCTTTCTTCCGCTTCCTCGTCGAGCCGGCGCCGGCGCGCGAGCGACCGCTACCGGATGGATCGATGCTTCGCGGCAGCATCGGCCATCCCGTCTTTCACGTCATTGCCGAGAAGAGCAGGGCTCCTGCGCCGCTCGGCTTCTTCCTGGAGTGGAACCCCCATGACCGCCGCCTTTACCCCGTCGAGCCCCTACCAGCCGCTGCTGCGGCAGATCCACAACCAGCGCATTCTGTCGCTCGCCTTTCCGCATCTTCCGGCCGATCGGGTCGCGCGCAAGCGCTGGGGGAACTCGTGGCTTTCCCGCGGGCGTCCTGAGCATCCGCCCGTCGTCTTCGCCGACAAGGTGAAGAGCGCGATGCGTCTCGTTGCGCTCGATGGTTTTGCTGAAAAGCGTGGTTTTCACATCGGCCAGGGTGTCGCCGAAGCGCGGGCCATGTGTCCCGAGATCGACGTGCTGCCGGCCGATCCCGCCGCCGACCGGGCGCTGCTTGCAGGGCTGGCGGACTGGTGCAGTCGCTACACGCCGCTCGTCGCGCTCGATGGCGACAGCGGCCTCTTTCTCGACATCACCGGCTGCGCCCATCTTCTCGGCGGGGAAAAGGCGCTGCTCGACGATCTGCTCGCCCGCCTTTTTCATCTGGGCGTCGAGGCCCGGGCGGCGATCTCCTCGTCCGCCGGGCTCTCCTGGGCGGTGGCGCGTTTCGGCTCCGACGCTATCCTTGCCGAGGACGAGGCGGCGCGGGCGCTGGCGCCGTTACCGATGGCAGCACTCCGGCTGCCGCGGGAAACGATCGAAACACTTGGCCGGGTCGGGCTCAAGCAGGTTGGCGATATCATCGAGGCGCCGCGTGCGCCGCTTGCCCGCCGGTTCGGCGCGACCCTGCTTCTACGTCTCGACCAGGCGCTGGGGCGGGAGGACGAACCGCTGTCGCCGCGACTGCCCGTCGCCGCGCTTTCGGCAGAGCGCCGTCTCGGCGAGCCGGTCCAGGGCGAGGACGATATCTTGGGCCTGACGGAAGAACTGGCACTGCGGCTGAAGTCGGAACTGGAAAAGCGCGGGGAAGGCGGACGCCTGTTCGAGCTTCTGCTTTTCCGTGTCGATGGTGCGGTCTTCCGCATTGCCGCCGGCACATCCGCGCCGCTCAACGAGCCGCGGCGCGTCGCCGGTCTTTTCCGCGAGCGCCTGCAGGCGGTGCACGACGATCTCGATGCCGGCTTCGGCTTTGAAATCCTCCGGCTTTCGGTGCCGAAGAGCGAAAAATACGAGGTGATGCAGGAGGATTTCTCCGGCACGCCGGATCGCGCGCGTCCGCTTGCCGCCTTCGCCGATCGGGTCATGGCGCGGTTCGGCGCAGAAAGCCTCATGGTGCCGGCGCTCTCGGAAAGCCATGTGCCGGAGCGGGCGGCAAGCTTCCGGCCGCTCACGGACTTGGCGCTGATCGGCAAGGCTGAGGAACCGGCGCAAAACATTCCGGTGACCCTGCTTGCGGCTGCCGCCCGGCCGCAGCGGCTCTTTCCAAGTCCCGAGCCGGTGGAGGCGGTGGCCGAGGTGCCGGAGGGGCCGCCGAGAAGCTTTCGCTGGCGGCGCACGCTGCACCGCATCGCGCGGGCCGAAGGGCCGGAGCGGATCGCCGGCGAATGGTGGCTCGATGGCGAGCCGGCGCTGGAGCGCGACTATTTCCGGGTGGAGGACGATAGCGGCCGGCGGTTCTGGCTGTTTCGCGAGGGTCATTATGGCGCGAGCGCCCCGCCGCGCTGGTTCATGCATGGAGTCTTCGCATGAGCGACGCTGCCCCCTATTTCGAGATCGGCGCCTGGTCGAATTTCTCCTTCCTCGAAGGTGCCTCCCATCCGGGTGAGATGGTGGTTGCGGCGAGCCGCCTCGGTATCGGCGGCCTTGGCATCGCCGATCGCAACACGGTCGCCGGCGTGGTGCGCGCCCATGCGCAGGCCAAGGTGGAGAAGTCGGCCTTCCAGCCCGGTGCGCGGCTCTCCTTTGCCGAAGACCTGCCCGACGTGCTCGCCTACCCCCTAAACCGCCGCGGCTGGGGCAATCTCTGCCGGATGCTGAGTGCTGGAAACCTGCGCGCCAAGAAGGGCACCTGTACGCTCTACGAGACCGATCTCATCGAATGGGGCGAGGATCTGCTGCTTGCGGTACTGCCGGGTCCTGTCATCGGTGCGCCGGAGGCAACCCTGCTTGCCGATTTCCTCAAGCGGCTGAAACCGCATTTTGGCGATCGGCTCTATCTGGCGCTGGTGCCGCGTTACGACGGCTTCGACCAGTTCGCCTTTGCCGGGCTCGCGACCATTGCCCGCCATGCGTCCGTCAAGCTCGTCGCCACCAACAGTCCGCTGTTCCATGCCGCCGATCGACGGCCGCTTGCCGATGTCGTCACCGCCATCCGCGAGCATGTGACGATCGCCTCGGCAGGCTATCGGCTGCACGCCAATGCCGAGCGGCATCTGAAGACGCCCGCCGAAATGGCGCGCATCTTTCGCGACTATCCGGAAGCGATCGCCAATACCGGGCATTTCTTCGGACGCCTGAAGTTCTCGCTGTCGGATCTCGAATATCAATACCCGGATGAGAGCATTCCCGGCGAGACGCCGACGCAGACCCTGCGGCGGTTGACCATGGAAGGCGCGCGCGAGCGGTATCCCGGTGAGATCCCCAAGAAGGTTTCGACGCAGATCGAGTATGAGCTCGAACTGATCGCCAGCAAGCGTTACGAGCCCTACTTCCTGACGGTGCGCAATATCATGCAGTTTGCGCGCAGTGCTCAGATCCTGTGCCAGGGTCGCGGCTCGGCGGCCAATTCCACCGTCTGCTACTGTCTGAGGATCACCGAAGTCGATCCGCTTTCGACCACCCTGCTCTTCGATCGTTTCCTCTCGACCGAACGGGACGAGCCGCCGGATATCGACGTCGATTTCGAGCATGAGAAGCGGGAAGAGGTGATCCAGCACATCTACCGTACTTACGGCAAGGAACATGCGGGGCTGACGGCCGCCGTCATCAGCTACCGGGCGCGTTCCGCCGGCCGCGAGACCGCCAAGGCTTTCGGGTTCTCGGAAGACGTGCAATCGGCGCTTGCCGGTTCGGTCTGGGGCTGGTCGGTTGCCGATCTCTCGGAGCGCGAGGCACAGGCCGCCGGTCTCGATACGAAGGACCCGACCACCGTGAAGGTGCTCGACTACGCCACCGAGCTGATGAGCTTCCCGCGCCATCTCTCCCAGCATGTCGGCGGCTTTGTCATGACCCGCGATCGGCTCGACGAGGTGGTGCCGATCATGAACACGGCGATGCCCGACCGCTACATGATCGAGTGGGACAAGGACGACCTCGACACGCTGAAGATCCTGAAGATCGACGTTCTGGCGCTCGGCATGCTGACCTGCATCGCCCGGGCATTTGGTCTGCTCGATCGGCATTACAATGAGCAGAAGAACCTGCATCAGCTCTTCAAGGATCATCAGGACGCCGTCTACGACATGATCTGCCGCGCCGATACGATCGGCGTCTTCCAGATCGAAAGCCGGGCGCAGATGAGCATGTTGCCGCGGCTGAAACCGCGTATCTTCTATGACCTCGTCATCGAGGTGGCGATCGTCCGGCCCGGACCGATCCAGGGAAACATGGTGCATCCCTATCTGAAACGCCGGGAGCAGCGGGATCGCAGGATTCCCATCGAGTATCCGAGCCCTGAATTAGAGGTCGTTTTGAAGCGGACGCTTGGCGTGCCGCTGTTCCAGGAGCAGGCGATGCAGATTGCCATCACTGCTGCCGGTTTCTCGCCCAGCGAGGCCGATCAGTTGCGGCGGGCGATGGCGACCTTCAAACGCACCGGCACCATTCATACCTTCCATGAAAAGATGATCGAGGGCATGGTCAGCAACAACTATCCGCGCGATTTTGCCGAGCGCTGCTTCAAGCAGATCGAAGGCTTCGGCGAATATGGTTTTCCCGAGAGCCATGCCGCGTCCTTCGCGCTGCTCGTTTATGTCTCCTCCTGGCTCAAGACCTATTATCCCGATGTCTTCTGCGCGGCGCTCCTGAACTCACAGCCGATGGGTTTTTACGCGCCCGGGCAATTGGTGCGCGATGCGCGCGAGCATGGGGTCCGGGTGCTGCCTGTCGACATCAACCACTCGGTCTGGGATGCCGATCTCGAAGATGGGGGCCTGGATCGAAACGCCATCGAGCCGCGCCACCGCGAGATGGAGGACGTGATCAGGACGACGAAGGCGATGCGCCTCGGCTTCAATTCGATCAAAGGGCTGAACCAAAGGGAACTCGAGGATAAGCTCGTCGCCAACCGGGGCGCCGGTTACGCAACGGTGCGCGATCTCTGGCTGCGGTCGGGGCTATCGCGTTCAGCGCTCGAACGGCTCGCCGATGCGGATGCTTTCCGCTCGATCGGGCTCGATCGTCGCAAGGCGCTTTGGGCGGTGAAGGCGCTCGACGAAAAAAGCGCTGCCGAGCGGCTGCCGCTTTTCGAGGGGGCTGCGAAAGAGGAGTTGCGGCCCGAGCCGGCGATGGTCCTGCCGGAGATGCTGGCGGGCGAGCAGGTGATCAACGACTATCGCTATCTCTCCTTCTCGCTGAAGGCGCATCCGGTTTCCTTCCTCAGAGATACGCTTGCCGCACAGGGGATCGTGCAGAGCCGCATGCTTGCGACCGCCCCGGTCGGGCGGCGGGTGACCGTTGCCGGGCTGGTGCTCGTTCGCCAGCGCCCGGGTTCGGCCAAGGGCGTCATCTTCATGACCATCGAGGACGAGACCGGTGTTGCCAATGCGATCGTCTGGCCGAAGGTGTTTGCGACCTATCGGCCGGTGGTCATGGGCGCGCGTCTGGTCAAGATTCGCGGCCGGCTGCAGCGCGAAAGCAGCGTCATCCATGTGGTCGCCGAACACATCGAGGACATCACGCCGATGCTCGGGCTGCTGCGCAAGGAAGCGCGGCGGTTCGGCGCAAACGAGCGTTCCGACGAGGCGCTGAGACCGACCGGTGACGCGCGCATGAAGCGGGCGCAAGGCGACCAGCGCCTACCGATGCCCCGCCACTCCGGCAGCAATTCCAGTAATCCGAATCGGGCAACAGCCGAGGTGGCCGACGTGATGCCGAAGGGGCGCAATTTCCATTGAAAGGCTCCGGTTAGGCTTTGCCGCCTCTCAAGTGAGTGGGGCTGTCTGGAAAAGCGCTGCCGGGTCGCCGGAAGGATTCCATGGAATGCTTCCGGCGCAGGTCACGGGTAGGATTTCCCGCGGTCGTGATCGAAGGTGTGTAAAAATGTCGCAGGCTGCGCGCCTCGTGACCCATTCAGGGTTTGCAAGATCAGTCGCTCAGGAATCTCTAAAATTCTGAAAAGGCGAAGTTTTTTGTCAAGTTTAGAGTCGTTCTAATCCACCCGCAACTTCCGCTCGCGGAGTTTTTAGTTGACACTAAATGTCCTGTTTTGCTTTATGCGCTGATACAGGGCGTTGCGTACGACAGGCGAGACGACATGCTGGTTTGCAGCTGCAATTTCATCACGGAAAAAGAGATCGAGGACACGATCATTGGTCTCCTCGACGAGGACTGTTGGCAGCTGATCGTGCCGGCGAAAGTCTACCACGCGATGGAAAAACGTGGCCGTTGCTGCGGCTGTTTCCCCAATGTCGTCGACATCATCATCCGCACCACCGAGCAATATCACGCGCACCGCGACTCGACGGACGCAGAGATATTTGATTTCATGACCCGCCTCAGACAATTCCACGACGACAACCGGAGGGCGGATCTTGAAAGGCGACAAAAAAGTCATCGAGCAGCTTAACGAAGCGCTCTATCTCGAACTCGGTGCCGTCAACCAGTATTGGCTGCATTACCGCCTCCTCGAAGACTGGGGCTATACGCTTCTCGCCAAGAAGGAGCGGGCCGAATCCATCGAGGAGATGCAGCATGCCGACAAGCTCGTCGCGCGCATCATCTTCCTTGAAGGCCATCCCAACCTGCAGACGGTTGCGCCGCTGCGTATCGGCCAGAACGTCAAGGAAGTGCTGAAGGCGGATCTCGCCGGCGAATACGACGCCCGCACCGCCTACAAGAAATCCCGCGACATCTGTCACGCCGCCGGAGACTATGTCTCCATGAAGCTCTTCGAAGAGCTGCTCGCTGACGAGGAAGGCCATATCGATTTCCTCGAAACCCAGCTCGAGCTGCTCGACAAGATCGGCGAAGAGAAATACGGCCAGCTCAATGCGTCGCCTGCCAACGAGGCCGAAGCCGACTGAGCCTGGTGAAAGCCTAGAAATACAAAGGCCGGCGATCTCGCCGGCCTTTGTCGTTTCAGGAGCGCGCAGCGCGGGTTCACGGCGCCAGATGCGTGAAAGCTGCGACCACTTCCTCGTAGACCTTGCGCTTGAACGGCACGATTAGCTCCGGCAGGTCGCGCATCGGCTTCCATTCCCAGGCGTCGAATTCCGGCTCGTGCCCGCCCGGCGGCGGGTTGATGGCGATCTCGTTTTCCTCGCCTTCGAAGCGGAAGGCATACCAGCGCTGGGTCTGGCCGCGATACTTGCCCTTGAGGCCGATGCCGATCAGGTGTTCGGGCAGATCGTAGTTGATCCAACCGGGCGCTTCCGCAAGCAGCGAAACGGTGCTCATGCCGGTCTCTTCGTAAAGCTCGCGATAGGCCGCCTTCAGCGGATCTTCGTTCTTGTCGATGCCACCCTGCGGCATCTGCCATTGCTGCGGCGAGCCGTCATATTCGGAATTGCCGACGGCGATGCGATGGCCGGCCCAGACGAGGCCCGACCGGTTCAGCACCATCACGCCGACACAGGGGCGATAGGGAAGGTCGTCCGCCTTCAGTTTCTTGTCCTTGCTCATCGGCTGCCTCTTCTTTGCAAACGTCGATTGGTCCCATCGGGACGGCTTTAAGCTAGTTCTGTTGCGGATCCTTGACGAGCGCGGAAACGCCGACGATCTCGATGCCGCGGGCCTGCGCCTCGCTGACCCAGGAGGCAATCGCACCGACGCTTTCGTCGAAGGCGGAAGCGACGCCGATGGCCGTACCGTTGCGGCGCGCGATGCGCTCGAGTTCGTCGAGCTTGCGCAGGATCGCGCCGCGGCTGAGTTCGCTGTCGAGCGTCAGGTCGGCAAAGCCGTGCGGCACGTCGAAGGCGCCGGCAAGCTTGCCGGACAGCGACTGCGCCGAGGTGCCATCGTCGAGGAACAGCAGGCCGCGCTTGCCGAGATCGCGCATAACCGGCTCCAGCGCATCGGCATCGGACAGGAAGCGGCCGCCAAGATAATTCATGACGCCGGTATAATTGGTGATCTCGGCGAGGTTGCGGTGCAGTTCCGCGAGGTTCTTCTTTTCGCTCAGGCCGACGCGCAGCGCATTGGGGCCGGGATCGTTGGCCGGATAGTCGAACGGCTCCATCGGAAGCTGCAACAGGATCTCGTGGCCGCTTCGGCGTGCTTCCTGCATCCAGCGCTGCAGGCTGTTTCCGGCCGTGGCAAAGCCGAGCGTCACCTCGCCCGGCAGGTCACGGATCGCCTTCTGCGTTCCCGTCTGGCTGAGGCCGAGCCCGCCGACGACGAGTGCGATGCGCGTGCCGCGCGCACCCGACCAGGGGCGTGCATATTGATCGAGCGGACGCAGACCGTCGGGGCCGATGATCGGCAGGCGCCCGGCGGGGCTTTCTTCCAGCAGGTCGTCATTGGGCATCGCCGCCATGCGCGGATCCTGGCCGCGGATCGGACCGACATTGATCAGTGCGGGGCCCTTGCCGTCGCGGCTGCGTGGCGAGAACGTCGTGACGGTGGAGCCGTCGTCGGTGAGCGTGCGCTCGACATCGGCGCCGGAATAGGCCGTTCCCGGCGTCATCGTTCCGGAGCCGACGCCCGTCCGCCCGCTTTCCGGGTTGGATGCCTTGTCGCCCGCGCTCTTCGCCTTCTCGACGGTTGCGACCGGCGACGCGGGATTACGCCGCAAACCGTCCGGCAAAAGCGTGTTCCAGGCGGAAAGGCCAATCACCGCGGCGATGCAAAGGCCGGCAAGAGAAAACCCGAGCAGCCGCCGGGGATTGCGCTTCGACGCTGGCTTGGCCCGCCGGTTCTGGCCGAGCGGTGCATTGAGATCAGTTCCCAAAACGGAGCCTCGGTCGAGCTGTGGGATGTTGCCGCTGGAGCGAGGCCGGCGCCAGGACGCGTGCCGATCCTCTCCCGTCGCACGCCGTATGCCTTCGAAGAATCAGTGGCCGCGGCAGCGCTTGCTAACCCTATAATTTAGTGGCGAAGGCTTGACCAGTGCATCGGCCGGCCCAGCCATGTGGCCAAACGCAAAGCGCCGCATGTTCGGGTGAACATGCGGCGCTTTGTTTCGTGTCTGTCAGGCTTACTTCTTCAGCTGCGCCTGTTCGGGGCTCGCCGGGAAGGACGGGTCCGTCTTCTTGCCGCGCAGAAGGTCGAGCGCGTAGTTCAGCTGCAGGTCGTCCTTGGTTTCCGGCGGAACATAGGCGACCGAGCCGGAGCCTTCGTCGGTTTCGCTCTGGCCCTGGATGTGGCCGCGCAGATCGGACTCGCCCTGAGCCTCGACCTTGCCGAGCAGTTCCGGCGGAAGCGGCTGTTCGACCTTGATGTCGGGCGTGATGCCCGTGCCCTGGATCGATTTGCCCGACGGCGTGTAGTAGAGCGCGGTCGTCAGACGCAGCGCACCGGCTTCGCCGAGCGGGATGATCGTCTGGACCGAACCCTTGCCGAAGGAGCGAGTGCCGAGCACGGTCGCACGCTTCAGGTCCTGCAGCGCGCCGGCAACGATTTCCGAAGCGGAAGCCGAGCCGCCATTGACCAGCACGATCACCGGCTTGCCATCGGTCAGGTCGCCCGGCGTGGCGTTGAAGCGGCGGGTCTCGTCCGGGTTGCGGCCGCGGGTCGAAACGACTTCGCCGCGCTCCAGGAAGGCGTCGGAGACGTTGATCGCCTGGTCGAGCAGACCGCCCGGGTTGAGGCGCAGGTCGAGCACGTAGCCCTTCAGCTTGTCGGCCGGCACTTCCGCCTTGATCTTCTCGATGCCCTTCTTCAGGTCATCGTAGGTCTTCTCGGTAAACGAGATAACGCGCAGGTAGCCGACGTCGCCTTCGGTGCGGAACTTGACCGCGCGAACGGCGATGACGTCGCGGACGATCGTCAGTTCGATCGGCTTGTCCGCGCCCTTGCGCAGGATCGTCAGCTTGATCGGAGTGCCGATGGCGCCGCGCATCTTTTCGACCGCGTCCTCGAGCTTCAGGCCGCGAACATCCGCACCGTCGATCTTGGAAATGAAGTCGCCGGCAAGCACGCCGGCGCGCGCTGCGGGCGTGTCGTCGATCGGGCTCGTGACCTTGACGAGATCGTCTTCCATCGTCACTTCGATGCCGAGGCCGCCGAATTCACCGCGGGTCTGGGTGCGCATGTCCTCGGCGTCGGCCGAGTTCATGTAGCTCGAATGCGGGTCGAGCGAGGAAAGCATGCCGTTGATGGCGTTCTCGATCAGCTTGTCGTCCTGCGGCGGCGTCACGTATTGCGCCCGCACGCGTTCGAAAACGTCGCCGAAGATTGCCAGTTCGCGGTAGGTCGAGGTGTTGGCAGCGACGGCCGGAACGACAGCCGAATAAACCACGCCCATCGCGGTCGCGCCCATCAGCGCCCCGACCAGAACAAGTGAAGCCCTACGTATCATTTCGCGCCTTTCCAACCTCTGCTGCGGTCCACCAAGGTCGGGAATCAACCGGTTTTCCGTCTTTTCGGAATTCAATGTAAAGCGTCGGCCGGTCCGTTTCCAGCGCCAAGGCCGCAGCGCTCGCCACTCTTTTTGCGCCCATCGTCGCCAGCGGTTCTCCGGCCACGACGAACTGCCCAGTCTGCACGCTCACCTTCTCCATCCCCGAAAGCACGACGTGATAGCCGTCGCCCGGGTTGAGAATGATCATCTGTCCATAACTGCGGAAATTGCCTGCATAGACGATCCAGCCATCTGACGGCGCGGTCACCAGCGCGCCGGGATTGGTTTCCAACATGATCCCTTGCAGGGAATGCCCCGTGCCGTCTGCATCGCCGAATTTGCGCAACAGCGATCCCGCAGCCGGATAGGCAAGCTTGTTCCTCAGCTCCGAAAACACATATGCGGGCGCAATGCGGTTTTTGTCAGGCACCGCGTTGCGGGCCAATTCCCGTGCCGCTTCGCGCTCGGCCTCGCTCATGCGCCGGCGTTCTTCCTCCTGCGCGCGGGCCGCTTCGGCGGCCTCGCGAACGGAGGAGATCTGATCCTCGAGCGAGCCGATCAGGCCCTGGAGATTGGTCGCCTGCGAGGCCAGCTCCTGCGCCTTGCGCTGCTCGGCGGCAAGCTCGGTGGCGCTCGACTGACGCAGCTTCTCCTTCTCGGCGACGAGCATCGACATGCGGCGCTCTTCCTCGACATTGGCGGTCATGGCCGCCGTCAGGTCTTCGCGCTGCCGGTCGATGCCGGCGCGGATATCGGCGAGCGCCTTGAGGTCGGCCACCAGGTTTTCGGTTTCCTTGCGCAGGCCGGGCACGACGGCGCCAAGCAGGATTGCGCTACGCACGGAGCCGAGCGCATCCTCGGGCGTCACCAGGATCGCCGGTGGCGGGTTGCGTCCCATTCGCTGCAGGGCGGCGAGCACCTCGGCAAGCACACCGCGGCGGGAGCGCAGCGAGCGGCGGACCGTATCTTCCTTGGTTCTCAGGTCGCTCAGTTTCTTCTCGCCGTCGACGATCTGCTGTTCGAGATCCTGGCGCTTCTTCGCGGACTCGACGATCGCGGCGCGCAGCGCCTCGTTGGTCTTGTCGATCTCGGCAATGGTTTCCGTCAGCGCATTGGCGCGCTCCTGGGAAAGCGTGATCGTCTTGGAGAGCGCATCCAGTTCGCTGCGCGTGCTGTTGCGGCGAAGCGTGAGGTCGGCGGCGGGATCGGGTGGCCCCTGTTCCTGACCGGTCCCGGCGGCGGGCGGCGTGGCCTCCTGGGCGCTCGCCGGCAGGCCGATTGCAAGCGCAAGCGCAAAGGCCGCCGCTCTACGGGCAAGCCGTCCTGCGTCGTCTCTTCCCATGCCGAAAACGCTGGTCCTGCCTCGGGGCGTCATCCGTTGCGTGCGTCCATCCGAAAATATGAGGAAAAAACCTAATCTGATTTGGCGCGCACGACCAAGCATATTCTCGTTATCGCGGCGTGTAGCGGTTGCCGCTTCCGGCGCGGCGGTCCCGTCGCTTCAGACCCGATGATAGGGGTGACCGGAGAGAATGGTGACGGCGCGGTAGAGCTGTTCGGCGATCAGGATGCGCACGAGCTGGTGCGGCCAGGTCATCTTCCCAAGGTTGAGCACCGCATCGGCGCGGGCGTGGAGGCTCGGATCGAGACCATCGGCGCCACCGATCGCGACCATCAGGTCGCGCTTGCCGCTGTCGCGGAATGTTCCGAGAAGCGATGCGAAGCCTTCCGAATCCAGCGCCTTGCCGCGTTCGTCCAGAAGCACGAGCAGGCTGCCTTCGGCCAGCGCCTTTTCGAGCTGTGCGGCTTCCTCGCGCTTGCGCGTCTCGGCGTTCGAAGCGCGGCTTTCGTTGACCTCGACGACGCGGGAAAGCTCAAGCCCGATCGCTGGACCGGCCTTGGAGAAGCGATCGAGATAACGGGCCGCAAGATCCTTTTCCGGCCCCGCCTTGAGGCGGCCGACTGCGAAAAGTCCGATACGCATGACCTTGTCCGTCCTCGCTACTGCATGTTTCCTTTAGTCGCAGCCGATTAAAGGAAACATGAAGCGATTCAAAGTGCTACAGCGTCCTTTGCGCGTCCGACAAGACGCGCGGCGCTGTAGTGCTGCAACGCGCACTGCATAGTTCCTGAAATCGGGTCGATTCAAGGAAAATCTTATGCCGCGTTCCTGGAGCCTTGCAGCGCCGCTGCGCGCCTTGTCCGGTTGACGGGCCTGAAAGTTACGATCAGTCGCAACAAACATCCGGCTGACAACGCCGCCCAAGGCGGCGCCAGCCCTTCACATTCATGCATGACCGCAACTCGGCTCGTCCGGCATTTAGCTGCGCGGCGACCCGGTCGGTCTCAATGCAAGGTGCCGTCCTCGATCTCGGGAGCCGCCCACATCTTCTCGATGTTGTAGAACTCCCGGATTTCCGGCCGGAAGATGTGAACGATCACATCACCGGTGTCGATCAGCACCCAGTCACCACCTTCCAGACCTTCGACACGGGCATTGCCAAAGCCCCCGTCTTTCAGGTCGGTCGTCAGGTGATCGGCTATGGCCATCACATGCCTGTTCGATCGCCCGGAGACAACGACCATGAAGTCTCCCAGCGCCGACTTACCGGCAATGTTGATGCTGACGATGTCTTCTGCCTTCGAGTCCTCTAGGCTCTCGAGGACCAGTTGAAGCGCACGGACAGCGGCTTCGTCGCTAGATCCCGTGCTGCGCGGGAATGCGGTAATCGCATATCCCTTGGCGTGTGCTGTTGTCAGGGTCTTTCCTTTCCACATGAACAGAACAGGCACTTTCGATTCGAACAAAGATCGAACCGTCCATGAATGTAGGCATCAAACCGTAGCTGTTTCAAGACAGCAGAACTGAATCCCAGGAAATCATACTCCACCGGCGGCGCGCAGCGCCGTCGAGCTCATCGATGAGCGCGGTCCATGGATGAAGGTCCAGGCGGGCGCGCGGTGGAAGGGGAGGCGCCGCGCATCGTCCTCGTCGATGCGGGCATAGTCGAAGGTTTTCGCCATGCGCGAGGAGAGATAGGCGAGCGTCGAGCCCGGCCGATCAATGACGGCGATCGGGAAGGTGCGGGCGATCTTCTGCCAGTTCTGCCAGCGGTGGAAACTTTTCAGGTTGTCGGCGCCCATGATCCAGACGAAGCGAATGTCGCGGTTGCGCGCCTGCACGATCTCGAGCGTGCGGGCGGTATAGCTCTGCCCAAGCGCCTTTTCGAAAGCGGTCACCTTGATGCGCGGGTTACGCGCGATCTCCTCGCTCATGGCGATGCGGTCGGCAAGCGGCGCCAGATTGTTGTGGTCTTTCAGCGGATTGCCGGGCGTGACGATCCACCAGAGCTGGTCGAGCCCGAGCCGTTGGATCGCGGTGTCGGCAACAAGCACATGGCCTTCATGCGGCGGATTGAAGGATCCGCCGAAAAGGCCGACCACCATGCCGTCTTCGACATGGGGCATGCGCAGGTAGCGGGCGTTGACCTTGCCCGCCGTCACCTCAGGGCCTGACCTGTCCAGCACCACGCACCCGATACTTGAAGGAGGTCAACTGTTCGACGCCGACCGGGCCGCGCGCATGCATCTTGCCCGTGGCGATGCCGATCTCGCCGCCCATGCCGAATTCGCCGCCATCGGCAAACTGGGTCGAGGCGTTGTGCAAGAGGATCGCGGAATCGATTTCCGAGAAGAAGCGCTCGACGACCTCCGGGTCCTCGGCAATCACCGCTTCCGTATGTGCCGACGACCAGGTGGTGATGTGTTCGATGGCGCCCGAAATGCCATCGACCAGCTTCACCGAGATGATCGCGTCGAGATATTCCGTCGCCCAGTCCTCGTCCTTGGCCGCCTTCAACCCGTCGACGGTGCCTGCGAGTTCGTCGGAGACGCGGACTTCGCAGCCCGCTGCCAGCAGCGCGTTCAGCAACGGCTTGACCAGCCGGTCGGCGTCGTTGCGGTCGATCAGCAGCGTTTCGGCAGCACCGCAGATACCGGTGCGGCGCATCTTGGCATTGACGACGATCTTCTCCGCCATCGCAAGGTCGGCCGAGGCGTCGACATAGATGTGGCAGAGCCCTTCGAGATGGGCAAAGACCGGCACGCGCGCCTCGTTCTGCACGCGAGCCACCAGGCTCTTGCCGCCGCGGGGAACGATGACGTCGATCGTGCCGCCAAGACCCGAAAGCATGGCGCCGACGGCGGCGCGGTCGGCGACCGGGACCATCTGGATCGCATGTTCGGGCAGACCGGCGGCCTTCAGCCCCTCGACTAGACAGGCGTGGATCGCGCCCGAAGAATGGAAGCTGTCGGACCCGCCCCGCAAGATCACGGCATTGCCGGCCTTGAGGCAGAGCGCGCCGGCGTCAGCCGTCACGTTGGGCCGGCTTTCATAGATGACGCCGATGACGCCGAGCGGCGTGCGCACGCGCTCGATATGCAGTCCGTTCGGGCGATCCCATTCGGCAATGACGTCACCGACCGGATCCTTGAACTCGGCAATCGCACGAATGCCGCTCGCCATGTCGCGGATGCGGCTTTCGCTCAGCGTCAGGCGATCGATGAAAGAGGCGGCAACGCCGCTTTCGCGGGCGTTTTCAAGGTCGATCGCATTGGCGGCCAGGATTGCGTCCGTTCGGGCGACGACCGCGTCGGCCATGGCGATCAGGGCGGCATGCTTGCGTTCGGCGCTGGCGATGGCGAGCGGTCGGCTGGCGGCCTTGGCGTTGCGGCCGATCTCCAGCATGACGCTTTCGACGTCTTGCCTGTTCTTCGCCTCGTCAAGCATGGACTTCATCCTTCCGGCTGCTCTCGGCCTCAGCGCGTTTTCCGGTCATCACCATATCGTCGCGGTGCACCATGGCGGCGCGGCCGGCGTAGCCGAGGATCGCGGCGATTTCGGCCGATTTCTTGCCGGCGATCTGGCGGGCCTCGTCGGCATCGTAGCCGGCAAGACCACGGGCGATCTCGCGGCCGGAGGTGCCGAGAATGGCGATCGTGTCGCCGCGGCTGAAGCTGCCCGTCACGTCACGGACACCGGCCGGCAGCAGGCTCTTGCCCGAGCGCAGCGCCTCTTCGGCACCGGCATCGACGCGGAGCGTTCCGGCCGGCAGCAATTGCCCGGCAATCCAGGTCTTGCGCGCGGTTACCGGCGAGCCTGATGGGGCGAACCAGGACGAGCGGGCACCGTCTTCGATCGCCGCGAGCGGATGGTCGGGCTTGCCCGATGCGATGATCATGGCGCAGCCGGCGGTCGTGGCGATCTTGCCGGCATCGATCTTGGTGCGCATGCCGCCGCGCGAAAGCTCGGATGCCGCACCACCGGCCATCGCCTCGATTTCGGGCGTGATCTCGGCGATCGTTTCGAGGAAGCGGGCGTCCGGGTCGAGATGCGGCGGGGCCGTGTAGAGCCCATCGATATCGGAGAGCAGCACCAGCAAATCGGCGCCGACCATGGTGGCGACGCGGGCGGCGAGGCGATCGTTGTCGCCATAGCGGATTTCGGTGGTGGCGACCGTATCGTTCTCGTTGATGATCGGCACGGCGCCGAGCTTCAGCAACTGGTTGATGGTGGCGCGGGCGTTCAAATACCGGCGGCGCTCTTCCGTGTCGCCCAGCGTCAAAAGCACCTGGCCGGCGACGATGGCATCGGTCGAAAGGCTCTCCGACCAAGCCCGCGCCAAGGCGATCTGGCCGACGGCGGCGGCGGCCTGGCTTTCCTCCAGCTTCAGTGCGCCCGAGGGCACATTGAGTACGGTGCGGCCGAGCGCGATTGCGCCCGAGGAGACGACCAGCACTTCGACGCCCTTGGCCTTGAGGCCGGCGATGTCAGCGCACATGGCGTCGAGCCAGGCTTTCTTCAGCCCGGTGGCGCGGTCGACCAGCAATGCCGACCCGATCTTGATGACGACCCGGCGATACTTCAAAAGCGGCTTGCGGGTCTTGGTCATCTCAGAGGTTCTCCTCGCCGAAGCCTTCACCGGCCTTGGCGGCGACGATGACGCTGCGCAATGCCCGCAGCGCTTCGGTCATGCCCTTGCCGACCGCGGCGGACAGCAGCAGGGGCTGCTCTCCACAGGCCTTCGCCAGCGCCTTGGCCTTCACCTTCAGTTCGTCCTCGTCGAGCACGTCGATCTGCGACAACGCCACGATCTGCGGCTTGTCTTCGAGGCCGCCGCCATAGGCTTCGAGTTCGTGCCTGACGGTCTTATAGGCCTTGGCGACATCTTCTTCCTGGGCGGAGACGAGATGGAGCAGCACGCGGGTGCGCTCGACATGACCGAGGAAACGGTCGCCGATGCCCACACCCTCATGCGCGCCTTCGATGAGGCCCGGAATGTCGGCGATGATGAACTCGTTGCCGTCGATGGTGGCGACGCCGAGATTGGGATGCAGCGTCGTGAACGGATAGTTGGCGATCTTCGGCCGCGCGCGGGTGCAGGCGGCAAGGAAGGTCGACTTGCCGGCGTTCGGCAGCCCGACGAGACCGGCATCGGCGATCAGCTTCAGCCGCAGCCACAGCGTCTTCTCGTCACCTTCGAGGCCGGGGTTGGCCCAGTTCGGCGCCTGGTTGGTCGAAGACCTGAAATGAGCGTTGCCGAAGCCGCCGTTGCCGCCGGCGGCCAGCCGGTAGCGCTGGCCTTCGGCAACCATGTCGACGATCAAGGTCTCGTTGTCTTCTTCGAAGATCTGGGTGCCGACCGGTACCTTCAGCGTCACGTCGTCGCCGCCGGCACCTGTGCGGTTGCGGCCCATGCCGTGCTGGCCGGTCTTGGCCTTGAAGTGCTGCTGGTAGCGGAAGTCGATGAGGGTGTTGAGGCCGTTGACGGCCTCCACCCAGACATCGCCGCCACGGCCGCCGTCGCCGCCGTCCGGTCCGCCGAACTCGATGAACTTCTCGCGCCGGAACGAGACGGCGCCTGCGCCACCGTCGCCGGAGCGGATATAGACTTTCGTTTCGTCGAGAAATTTCATTGGGCTGCCATCTGGTTCGGTGTAAGTGCGTGGTCTTAGAAAGTGTTACAGCGACCTTTGCAGGTCCTAAAGGATGCACGGCGCTGTAATTTGCCGCCATCGATATAGGCGGTTTATTCGGAGGTCAAAGAATATCGTGCGCTTCGTCAGCTACAACATCCAATACGGCATCGGCCTCGACGGCCGCTTTGATCCCGAACGGATCGCCGCTTCGATCGGGGACGCCGACATCATTGCGCTTCAGGAAGTGACGCGTGGCTTTCACCGCAACGGCCATGTCGATCTCGTCACCCGCTTCGAAAGGCTGTTTCCCGGCCATTTCTCCGCCTTCCATGCGCCCTGCGACATCGACATCGGTTCGGCGATCGAGGATGGACGCGCCGTCAGCCGCCGCTTCCAGTTCGGCAACATGATCCTGTCGCGCTGGCCAATCCTTGCGACGAGGCTCATCCCCTTGCCGCGCACCCGCACGATCAGCCCGATGAACCTGCAGCGCGGGGCGACCGAAGCGCTGATCGTGACCCCCGCTGGTCCGCTTCGGGTCTATTCCGTGCATCTCGATCACGTGCTGCCGGCCGAACGCATCGCCCAGATCCGCTACATGAAGGATCGGCTGCTCGGTTATCCGCTCGAAGGCGGCGCGATCACCGGAGCAGCCGACTTCGGCCTTGCCGAGCCGCCGCACCCCGAAGATTTCGTCGTCATGGGCGACTTCAACATGCAGCCGGAGAGCCCGGAATATTGCGCCATGGCCGGTTCGCGCGACGCCTTCTACGGCCGCTCGCTTCGACTTGAAAACCCGGTCGATGCGGCTGCCCATCTCGGCCGACTGACACCGGAAAGCTATAGCTGGATCCATCCCGAAAACCCCGAAAAACGCATGCATCTCGACTATTGTTTCGTAAGCGCGGGCCTTGCGTCCCGTCTCGCCGATGCCTGGACCGACTATGAGGCCAAGGGTTCCGACCACCTGCCTGTCGGTTTCACGCTCGCATGACAGAAAAAGTCCCCGCGAAGCCCGAGCTTCGCGGGGATGTTCTTCAGTGCGGTCGGCGCAGATCGGCGGCGGTCAGCCGCGTCTCGATATGGGCAACCATGGCGTTGCGCGCGAGCGCATAGACCTGAGTGCAGCCGGTGATCTGGAAGCCGATCTTCTCCTGCACCTTCAGCGATCCCGGATTGTCGGCAAAAACGCCGGAATGCAGGGTCGTTTCGGGCATGCGACGGAAGAAGCGCTCGACGGCCGCATAGGCCGCCTCAGAGGCAAAGCCCTTGCCCCAGTAGAAGCGGTTCAGCCAGTAACCGACGTGCCATTGGCCGTGACGGAGCTCGATGCCGACGCAGCCGATATGCACGTCGTCACCGGTGGTGACGGCGAAGGTCCAGTCGGGCGTCAGCCCCGAGGTCTGCGCCGTCAACCAGTCGAGCGCGTCCTGCTGATCGTAGGGTGCCGGAACGCGCGCCAGCATGCGCGCCACCTGGAAATCGCCGAGCGACTGGGCGATCGCCTCGGCGTCGTTGCGTCGGTGCGGGCGCAGGACCAGGCGCTTGGTCTCGATGACCGGGCAGGGGCCGGGACCGGGGCGGGCAACGACCCGCTGGCGTTCGGAAGCGAGCGCGTTCATCGCATGCCTCCCCAGCTTCTCAAGGAGACCCAGGTCTTGCGGTCGAGCCGGTACCATTCGACTGATATCGAGCCGCCGAGTGCCAGGCTGCCGACCATGCCGCTTCCCTGGAACTGGAAGCCGCACTTCTGGATGACCCGGCGCGATGCCAGGTTCATGACCCGGCAGCGCGCATCGATCTGGTCGATGTCGCGGGTGCGGAAGGCCATGTCGGTCAGGACCTGGGCCGCCTCGGTGGCATAACCCTGGTTCCAGTAAGGCTCGCCCAGCCAGTAGCCGAGTTCCGCCGTCTTGCCGTCGGGATGCGGCTCGATACCGCAGCAACCGAGAAATGCGCCATTGTCCGCTTTGGTAATCGCGTAGACGCACTTGCCAATCGTGCCGGCTTTCGCGCGTCGCACGAAGTCGGCGGCGTCGGCCGTCGTATACGGGTGCGGCATGCGCGAAACCATGGTCGCGACATTGGCATTGTTGGCAAGATGGGCAAGGGCGTCGATATCGTCTTCATGGGGCGCGCGCAGAACGAGCCGGGGTGACAACAATATCGGGCAATCGGTCCTTGACCGTTGGGGCCGCAGCCTTTGTTCGGGAGACCGTGATTGGTCTTCCCTCAACAGTTCGGTTTGCATGGTTTCCTCCAGAAACGACAAAAGGGGAGTTGGGTATTGCCCCATCTCCCCTTTGAAGTCTGGCTTGGAACCATCAGGTGCGTCAGCCGGGTCGATGAGACGCCGGCTGTTTTAGAGCGCTACCGGCTTATTCCGCTGCTTCGGCTTTCGGCATTACAGACACGTACACGCGGCCATTGGCCTTCGTACGGAAGTTCACGTTGCCGGCCGTAAGTGCAAAAATCGTGTGGTCCTTACCGAGGCCGACATTGGCGCCCGGATGCCACTTGGTGCCGCGCTGACGCAGAATAATGTTGCCGGCGATGACCTGCTCGCCGCCGAACTTCTTCACGCCAAGGCGCTTGGACTCAGAATCGCGACCGTTACGCGACGAACCGCCAGCTTTTTTGTGTGCCATTGGTGTTCTCCTTTAAACCTTAGATCCCTGAACTCAGTTTGCAGCGGCTTCAGCGGCAGCTTCAGACTTCTTCGAAGCCTTCTTTGCCTTGCCACCGGCAGCAGCGATGTCCAGGATGCGGACGGTCGTCTGGTGCTGGCGGTGACCGCGCGAACGCTTGGAGTTTTGGCGGCGACGCTTCTTGAAGGCGATGACCTTCTTGGCGCGACCCTGCTCAACAACTTCAGCGCTGACTACGGCGCCTTCAACGAACGGAGCACCGATGGTTGCATCGGCGCCGACGCCGACCATCAGGATCTCGGTGAATTCGATCTTGTCGCCTGCAACGCCTTCCAGCTTTTCGATGGTGAGGACGTCGTTGGCGGCCACGCGGTACTGCTTACCGCCGGTCTTGATGACTGCGAACATTTTTTATCCTTTCATGTTCGATCCGGCTCTCTGCCCGAAGACAAGGCCGTCTTTTTCTCAGTCGACAGTTGAGTGGATCTCCTTTTCGGATATCCACCGGTGAATGGGCGCAAATCACACCCGATGCGGTGAGCTAGGCCACACCACTTCATTGCGCGGATTACAAGGATTTGCACAGGTGTGTCAAGGCGAAAGCAACGGGGCCGTTACATATTCTTCAAACAAGGCCCTTGCCAGCACCCGAATCTGCCGCTATGAACCCGACCGCGCCGAACAAGCGCCGACCAGCAAAGCGGAGAGGTGGCTGAGTGGTCGAAAGCACCGCACTCGAAATGCGGCGTACGGGCAACCGTACCGTGGGTTCGAATCCCACCCTCTCCGCCATGCTGAACTCCGGTTTCGGAGTTTTTTGATGCCTCTGCGGCAATCTCCTTTGTTCTTGAATATGTGGTTCTTACTGGTCTGCCGCGCGCATGCCTGAGGGCGCCGTAATGTTTCGCCCGCAACCACCTAGCTCCGTCTTAGGTCGTCGAATCTGATGTCGAAGCGCGCCAGGTATTTGCTCAGGCGGTCGGCGTCGTTGCTGCTTTTCTTTTCCAGCCGTGACTGAGCGAACAGGGCGCGGCCGGCGGCGCTGAGCGTCGGGTGTTCGCGGCAGGCGTGGATGACGGCGGAGAGTTGAACGGCGTCGAAGCGGTCGAGGCGAGCGGCGGCTTCCGTGCCGAGCAGGTCCTGAAGGGTTGCATCGTTTGCGTCCTTGACCGATGACGTGTGCCAGAACGCGTTCAGGCGTTGGACTTCGTCATCGACGACATCAGTCGTGATGCGTCCGTGTGGCGCCAGCGTTGCCATCCGGGTGACGGAGGCCGAGAGGTCGCGGAAATTGGCATTCCAGACGCCCTGAGGCCCGGTTGCAAAGGCCAGATAGCGTTCGCGGGCTTCCTTGTTGAAGGTGATGTTCTCGCCCTCGCGTTCGAGAAAGCGTTTCAGTTCGAACTCCAGATTGGGCTCTATATCCTCCCGGCGTTCGCGCAGGGCCGGCAGTCGAAATGTCCAGAGATTGAGGCGCGCATAGAGGTCTTCGCGGAACCTCCCCTTGGCGACCTCCGCGCCGAGGTCGCGGTTCGTGCCGGCGAGAAGCTGGAAGTCCGCGGAAACTTCCCGGTCGGCCCCGACCGGCAGGAAGCGTTTCTCCTCGATCGCCCGCAGGCACATGGCCTGTTCGTCGAGGCCGAGTTCGCCGATCTCGTCGAGGAAGAGCACGCCCTGGTCCGCCGATTTGAGCAGGCCGGCCCGTTCGGTGGCGGCCCCCGTGAAGGCGCCTTTCACGTGCCCGAACAGGGTCGACATCGCCTGGTCGCCCCTGAGTGTCGCACAATTGACTTCGACGAAGGCGCCGCTGGCCTTCCGCTCCGATTTCTTCAGTTCATAGATACGGCGGGCAAGCTGCGATTTTCCGGCGCCGGTCGGTCCGGTCAGCAAAACGGGCGCGGTCGAGCGGATCGCCACGCGTTCGATTTCGTCGATCATCCGGTTGAAGGCGACGTTGCGGGTCGAGATGCCCGATTTCAGGAAAGAGGCGGCGTCCTCACGTTCCGAGGCAAAGCGTTTGGCGATCTCGTCGTAGCGCGACAGGTCCAGGTCGATGATCCGGTGCGTGCCGGCGAAATCCTGGCCCGGCTCCCGGTCGCGCGGTGGCGACAATTGAAGCAGTCGGGCGGGAATGATGCGGGCTTCGGTGAGCAGGAACCAGCAGATCTGCGCCACGTGCGTGCCGGTGGTGATGTTGATGAGATAGTCTTCGGCATCCGGGTCGAAGGCATAGCTGCGGGCAAAGTCCCTGAGGCTGGTATAGACCTCCGAGAAATCCCAGGGATCGCGGAAATTGATTGTGTTGCTGCGCACTTGCGTGGCCGGCGATACGGTTTCGATGTCGCCGATGATCCGCCGGGCCAGCGGCGAGGCGTGATTGTCGTGGATCAGTTCCAGTCGGTCGACGAAAAGCCCGGGCTGTTGGCATAGCCCGACATTGGGCCGCCAGCGGTTCCAGCGGTCCTCCCATTTGCCCACGTCGAGCGTGGTTCCCAGGATGCTGATGACGACACGACGTTTCATTGTTATCCAAGTTTATAAAAGCGTATATTTTTGGATAAGATATCTTGCGTTGCGTCGTTTCGCAAATTTTCGTCGAAATTCGCCGCCGAAAATTTTTATCGTTTTAAAACAATGCCATGAATAAGCGGAGACCGATTTTTCTGCGGAGTTT
Organism: Ensifer sp. ZNC0028; assembly: GCF_000799055.1. NCBI lineage: Bacteria > Pseudomonadati > Pseudomonadota > Alphaproteobacteria > Hyphomicrobiales > Rhizobiaceae > Ensifer > Ensifer sp. ZNC0028. Next base: position 24,507 of record NZ_JTLA01000086.1, on the reverse strand, counting down.
TTGAAACTGGCACGCCTCTTGAATTGTATCTGGCATGAAACGAACAAGAGGTGCCGTCATGGTCAACAAGGCGATCTTCAAAACCTATCTCGGAAAATTGCTTCCGGGCACGGACACGAAAAACCACGCAGCCGCGCCGGCCTATAGGCTGACCCCGCGCGAAGCGCTGGCGCAGTATGCGGTGACGGGAACCTTCAACGGCACGTTTTACGCTGACGGCGCAGAACAGCTCGAGGCGGTCAGGGCGCTGGCAGTCGAGGTCGAGCCGGAATTCGTTGCCAAGGTGGCAGTCTATGCCGCCGAGCGTGGTCACATGAAGGATATGCCGGTGATGCTGCTGTCCCTGCTTTCGAGCCTGCAAAGCGACGTCTTTGCCTGCGCATTCCCGCGTGTGGTCAAGAGCGGCAAGATGCTGCGCGGCTTCGTACAGGTGATGCGTTCGGGCGCGGCAGGGCGCAAGTCGCTCGGCACGCGGCCGAAGAAGGCGGTGCAGGCCTGGCTGGAGCACGCCAGCACGATGCAGGTCCTCAGGGCGATGGTGGGCAACGATCCATCCTTGGCCGATGTGATCCGTATGGTTCACCCGCGGCCGGCCACGCCGGAGCGACAGGCGTTCTATGCCTGGGCGCTCGGCAAGCCGCACGATTACGCGGCGCTGCCGGACGTGGTGAAAGCGCTGCAGGCCTTCAGGCGCGACCAGACACAGCCGCTGCCGGACGTTCCGTTCCAGTTGCTGACGTCTCTTGCCCTGACGCGGGAGCATTGGGTCGAGATCGCAGTCAAGGGCGGCTGGCAGATGCTGCGGCAGAACCTCAACACCTTCGCGCGCAACGGCGTGTTCGAGGTGGAAGGGGTCGCCGAGGCGATCGCTCGGCGCCTGGCGGATCCGGACGAGATCCATAGGTCGAAGGTCTTCCCCTATCAGTTGATGATGGCGTGGAAGATGGTCGACGGTCAGGTGCCGGAAGTCGTGCGAGACGCATTGCAGGACGCGATGGACATCGCCATCGGCAATGTGCCGTCGCTCGCCGGCCATGTGGTGTTGTGCCCGGATGTTTCCGGCTCGATGGGTTCGTCCGTCACCGGCTACCGCCAGGGCGCCACATCCGCGGTTCGTTGCATCGACGTTGCCGCGCTGATGACGGCCGCATTCCTGCAGCGCAACCCGCAAGCACGCGTGTTGCCGTTCGCGAACAACGTGGTGAACGTCAGCCTCAACCGGCGAGACACGGTCATGACCAATGCCGAGAAACTGGTTGCCGTCGGCGGTGGCGGAACGAACTGCTCCGCACCGTTGAGGGCGCTCGCAAATGAGAAGGCCGAGGTCGATCTCGTCGTTTTCATCTCGGACAACGAATCCTGGGTGGATGCGACCCGGGGCGGTCATGCAACGGCGGTCATGGAGGAATGGGCAAGGATCAAGCGGGTCAACCCGGCTGCGAAGCTGGTCTGCCTCGACATCCAGCCCTATGCCACGACGCAGGCGCCGACACGGGACGACGTTCTCAACATCGGCGGCTTCTCGGATGCCGTCTATGGGGTCATCGCGTCCTTTGCTGCCGGCACCAACGGAGCGGACGGTTGGGTGAAAACCATCGAGGCGACCGAACTTTAAAAACAAGGCAATACCCTCGCGCCGCCGTGAACGGCGCGGGGGACCGTGACGAATGCCGGTTGAAACTACAGATCGTTAATCTCCAGGTCGCGGGTTCGAATCCCGTCGGGTCCCCCACTTTGTGGACCCGTAGCTCAGCGGATAGAGCAGGACGTTTCACCACACCTCGTCGTCACGGACCACAGACATGGCGAATGCAAGAGGAACTACATGGCCGCGGCAGGTTCGAATCCTGCAAGGGATCACGCATCCCTTCGGTAGCGGGGCGTTTCTCAATCACTTGTCGCCATGGCCGAATGCAGCGGCGAATGCCGGACGGAACTACATCGCCACCACAACTGGATGGCCTGGCAGGTTCGACTCCTCCTCGGCATACGCTCTCTGGCACGAGCGGGGCCATCCGGTTTCGTCCACCCTCGTCGCCGCTGCATGGCTTTCAATGACGCCCGCCTCGCGGGCGTGAAATGCCCGGCGAATGCCGGCAGGACTACAGGTAGAGCGGCTCGCCGGTTTCGGCGGGCAGGTCGGATGTTCAAGTCATCCCGCTTCCCCGAAAGGCGGAGCGTAGCTCAGCAAACCGTCCTGCCAAAACTCGTCGCCGGGAGACGACCCACGGCGAATGCCGCTGGAGACACAGTTGGGTCGCATCGCGCCACGACCGTGGAATGCGAGCGGCAATGTTTCCGGCCTACGTTTGTCGGTTGGGGACAAGATGAAACAAAGAGCACAGAAGGACTGCGAACGCAGAAAAGAAGATGACCGAGATAATGAGCGGACAGGATTTGATCGATGCCGGCATGAGCCAGGGCAAGTGGTTTCGCGATGCGCTGGACGCCGCCAACAGGGCGCTTAGCGCCGGCAGCTCCATGACCGCTGCGCTGGAAATCGCTCGCGGCTATCAGCCGGGGCCGACCCTGCCGCTGAAGGCCGCCAACGACGTGCCGATCCACATGAACATCCGCGCCGAGAACGCCCACGAACAGGAGAATATCGAAAAGGTGCGCGCGACCATGCGCGAGCTCGCCCGCACGCCGGTCGTGCGGTCGGCGGCGATCATGCCTGACGCCTGCCCGTCCGGGCCGGTCGGAACGATCCCGGTTGGCGGCGTGGTCGCGTCCGAAGCGATCCATCCGGGCATGCATTCGGCCGATATCTGCTGCTCGATGGCGATCTCCATCTTTCCGGGCGTGGCCCCGAAGGCGTTGCTCGATGCCGTGCATGCGGTGACGCATTTCGGTCCGGGTGGTCGTCCGCGCGGCTCCCAGATCAAGCCTTCGGAAGCGACCCTGTCGGCGTTTGAGGAAAACCCGTTGTTGAAGGATTTCATCAGCATCGGCATCGACCACTTCGCCACCCAGGGTGACGGCAACCACTTTGCCTATGTCGGACAGATGAAGTCGACCGGCGAGACGGCGCTCGTCACGCATCACGGATCGCGTGCCCCCGGCGCGCGGCTCTACGATCGCGGCATGAAGATCGCCAACCGGTTCCGCGAGGAGCTGTCGCCCGAAACGCTCCGGGACAATGCCTGGATTCCGGCCGACAGCGACGAGGGGGAAATGTACTGGTCGGCATTGCAGACGATCCGCCAGTGGACGAAGGAGAACCACTACGCGATCCATGACATGACGGCGGAACGCTTGGCTACGCGTGTCGGCGATCGCTTCTGGAACGAGCATAACTTCGTTTTCAGAAAATCCGACGGCCTGTTCTATCACGGCAAGGGGGCAACGCCCGCCTTTGACGGGTGGGCTGGCGATGCGACCGATCTGACGATCATTCCGCTCAACATGGCGGAGCCGATCCTGATCGTGCGCGGGTCCAATGCGGCTCACGGGCTCGGGTTTTCGCCGCACGGGGCCGGTCGGAATTTTTCGCGTACGGCACATATGCGCCGGCTCGGCGACGATTTCGGTGCAGACGGTCGCGGGCTCAGCCCGAACAACATCGCTGCCGTCATGGAGCGCGAGACCGTCGGCCTCGACGCACGCTTCTTTTCCGGCCACCCCGACGTCTCCGAGTTGCCGAGCGCCTACAAGAACGCGGCGGCCGTTCGGGAGCAGATCGCCGAGTACGGCCTTGCCGACATCGTCGACGAGGTGATCCCTTACGGATGCATCATGGCGGGCGACTGGCAGAAGGATGCGCCCTGGCGCAAGAAGCGCCGCTAGCATCAGATGTCGAGGAGGAAGGCGGCGATTGCCGCCTTCCTTCCATTTTGCCGAAGGATCGGGCCGTTCGGCTTTGCCCTCCGACCGTCAGATCGATCAGGGAAGGCCAGATCACATCATTTCTTCGGTGTCTTCTCCGCCGGTGCTGCCGGGGCCTGTAGGTTGCCAAGAAGCGACGAGATCGCGTTTTCGCCGTTGAAGCCTGCTTCCTTCAGCAGTTGGTCGACGATCGGCTTGTTGGCCTGGTAGGACAGGAGCTGGCCCGCCAGGCCGTCGCCAAGGCCGATGCCGTTCGCAGCACCGTCGCCGCCGCCGTTGCGGCCGAGCATGCCGCCGGTGTCGAAGATGCGGATGTCCGAGATCTTCTCGATCGGCTTGACCGCTTCGGCGAGTGCTTCGGGAATGATGCGGATGCGTTCGCGCAGGATCTCGAACTCGATGATGGCGGAGCTCAGCTTGTTGCGGGCGTCGTTGAGCAGCGCCTCGCTTTCGGCCGCGGCCTTGCCGGTTTCGAGTACGCCCTTGGCCTTGATGATGGCGGCGTCGGCCTCAGCGGTGGCAAGCGTCTTGATCGCATCGGCCTGGTCGAGGGCCGCCTGCTTTTCGGCTTCCGCGCCAACGGTCACGGCCGTCGCTTCGGTTTCGGCGTTCTTGCGGGCGTCGATGACGGCGATCTGGCGTTCGCGTTCGGCGATTTCAACGGCCTTTGCCGTCTCCACCTTTTCTTCCGCGGCAATGGCGAGCGCGCGGGCGGTTTCAGCCTGGGCCTTGGCCTCGGACTCTTCCCGGCTCTTGTTGGCAACGGCAATCGCGCTTTCCTGCGAAACGATCTGCAGGTCGCGGCGGGCTTCGGTATCGCGCTGCTGCACGGCGCGGGTGGCGTCGATGTTGGCGCTTTCACGCGCCTGCTTGGCAAGCGCCTCGCGTTCGGCGATCGCCTGCTCGGCGGCGATGCGGGCTTCTTCCTCGGCGCGCTTGGCCGCCTGTTCCTGCTGCGCGGTTTCGGCGCGCGTGGCGGCCGATTTGTTGGCGATGTCGCGTTCCTGGTTCAGTTCCGCTTCGCGCTTGGTGCGCTCGATCGTCAGCGATTGCTGACGGGCTTCCAGGTCCTTCTGGGCGATCGCGACTTCGGTATCGCGCACGATCTCGTTGCGCTCCTTCTTGCGGCCCTCGGTGATGCGGGTCAGCGCTGCGAGACCATGGGCGTCGAAGAAGTTGTTGGCGTTGAAGTGCTTGATATCCGTCTGGTCGAGCCGTGTCAGCGAAACGGATTCGAGTTCGAGACCGTTCGACTGCAGGTCGGCGCCGACGGCTTCCTGCACCGCCTTGACGAAATCCATGCGCTGTTCCTGCAGCGCGTCGAGGCTCATCGTGGCGGCAACCGAGCGCAGGCCGTCGACGAACTTGGCCTCGATCAGCACGCGCAGCTGCTCGGCGTCGTTGGTGCGGTCGCCGAGCGTCTGGGCTGCCAGCGCGATCGAGGAGGCATCGGGCTTCACGCGGACGTAGAATTCCGCGCCGATATCGACGCGCATGCGGTCCTTGGTAATCAGCGCATCGCCTTCGCCGCGCCGGACTTCGAGGCGCAGCGTCTTGAGGTTGACGCGGGCGATCGAGTGGAAGATCGGCAGCACGATCGAGCCGCCGTCGAGGACCACCTTCTGGCCGCCGAGGCCGGTGCGCACATAGGCTTCGTCGCGGCTCGAGCGGGTATAGAGCGATGCAAGAACAAAGCCGATGCCGAGGATCAGGACGATGCCGATGCCGGCCGGCACCAAGAGTTCATAAAACATGGTTGCTCCGTGAGACTTTAAGACGAGGGAATATTAAGGATTGGGCGGCGTCAGCAGGTCTGCCGGCGCCGATATCGCAATGAAAATGTTGGAAACGCGATCGACGACGAGCACCTGCGCGCCGATGGCGATCGGTTGCTCGTTGCGGGCGGCGCGTGCGCGCAGCACATGCCAGTTGCCGTGGCGGTCCTTGAGGCGGATGCGTCCCGGCAGACCCTGGTCCAGCGGGCCGACGGTGACTTCGCCGCTGCGGCCGACGAAGTCACCGAGATCGACGGCATAGCTTTCGTCACGCGGCACGATCTTTGCCACCCATCGGCTCGACATCCGAACCGCAGGCAGCGAGACGGCGAGGGCCGGCAGCGCCGCGACAAGGGCCGGCAACGGCGCCCACAGGGCCCCGGCCACCGCCTGGATGACAAAGCCGGTCATCGCGAAGAGGCCGAGGAAAAGCATCAGGAGGACCAGCAGCGGCACGCCGCCGACATTGAACCAGGACATCAGTCCGCCCAATGCGTTGTGGTCGTCCAGCCAGGCCTTGTCGATCGCCTCGCCCAGCGAGAAGCCGAGCAGCAGGCAAAGGAGCTCGATGCCGGTGAAGGCGGCCAACATCACCGCCGCAACCGCGAAGGGTAGGGATTCCGGGGCGAGGAAGAACAGCATGGGCGTTAGTGCTGCTTTGCCTTGAGCGCGGCCAGCCTTGCCTCGATCGCCTGGTCGCGATGCAGGCGGTCGAGTTCGTCCAGCTCGGCGCTGCTGCTGTGTTCTCCGCCCGGTACCCCCGTGGCGCGGGAGACGGCGGCAGCGGCGCGGGCCGCACCGTCCACCGGGCTGGGCTTCGCCAGGCCCGAAACCTTGCTGTCGGGGAATTGGGCGATGCTGCGCTTGAGATCGGCAAGCCGCGCCTCGGCCTCGCGGCGGGTGGCGAGCACCGCCTGCAGCGCCTGCTGGCCCTCTTCGAGATCAGTGCGGGCGCCGGCAAGCGCCTTGTCCAGCGCGGCCAGCTGCGATTCCAGGTCGATCTGGCGGGCGACGCCGGCCTTGGCGAGGTCCTCTCGCGCGGCGGAGATCGCGGTCCGGATCTTTTCGTCCAGCTTTTCGAGATCGGCGCCGATTTCGTCGCGGCGGCTGAGGATGCGATACTCCTCGGCGCGCGCCTGGCCGATATCGACGCGGGCCCCTTCGGCGGCCACGTCGATTTCGCGGAGTGCCTGCTCGACGATCACGATCTTGTTGCTGCCTTCCGCCTTGTCGACGGCGGCATTGGCGAGACCGGCGATCAAGCGGCCCATGCGGGATAGGATGCCTTCATTCGTCATCATTTTCTTCTCCGTTCGGTCGGAATGCGGGGTGACGCCGATGTGGATCTGATAGCCGCCGTCCTGCGCAACGAGCTGGGCGGCGAAGATATTCAGGGTGCCGGACGTATAACCGGCGACGTCGTATGGGATCGCGACGCGACCGCGCACGGTGGCAACGGTCAGATCCGACGGTCCCTTGATTGCAAAAAGCTTGTCGTCCAGCGGCAGCCGGCCGGCATTGGCCTGCTGTCCGCGATTTGCGGCGAAGTCACGCAATCCGAGCGTGACCATGCGTGCCGGAAGCCCGGTGCGCTCCCGGACCGTTTCGTAGGCAAGTTCATGCAGCGTTACGAGGTTGGCGCCGGCCTTTTCGCCGGCGAGTTCATCGAGCATCGCCAGCATGTCGGCGTAGGCCACGAAGGTTTCTTCCAGCGCGTGTCTGGCGTCTGCGTCCGGCGCGAGGTCGTAGCACAAGATCGACGTGTGGTTGCTCTGAGCCATGAGCAATAACATAAAGCACCGCTTTCGTGCTTTCAAGGATCTGCTCAGGTTTAAGTTGCAATTTTCTTTTGCTGAACGCGCGCAACGGTCGCGGCGCCGGCAATGCGGGTTGCAGCGGCGGAGAAATGGGGCGTTGACCGCGGACGATTGACCGGTGGGTTTTATTCCGCCGCGTTGTTGCGCAGCCAGGTTTCCAGCGCGGCAATCACCGAGAGCCGCAGGCTCGCGCCCTTCGACAGGGCGCGGGTGAGGGACAGGTCGTCGCCGGCAAATCCCATCTCGGCCATGATGTCGTTCGCCCGCATCCGGCGGCGGTTCATGATCGCGCGGATTTCGGCGATCGTTTCGGGAAGCAGGTAGCGACCGCTGGCAATCGCCGGGGGCGATGCAAGCGGTGGATCGATCTGAGCGCGCGGAGCAAGCCCGTCCGCGGCGCCGTTGCTGCTCAGCCAATTGAGGAACGTTTCACGCTCGGCCGGGCTTGCCTTGGTCCAGGAATTCTTGAGCTTGTCGAGGCGCGTGCGCTCGTCCTTGAGCCCTGCCACGATAAGCGCCTTGCGCAGCGACGGGATGCGCCCGGCGATGAGATCCGCATGGATATCAGGGAAATCGAGCTTCAGGCGCTGCACGTCCGCGGTTTCGTCGCTCTTGGTTTTCTTCGACATGCTCATTCCCGCACCGATCGTCCGCGACATGCTCTAGCGTGCTCGGCCGCCCGGCGCGAGCGAAATAGGTCGCTATCCTCTATCCTTTGTCGGCCGACCTCATTAGGGAACGCAGGGAGAGTAACGCAACGTTGCGTGCAGGATGCCCTTTGCCGGACATCATGCATCCAGCTTTACGCAAGTCCCTTCGCCTATCGTCACCTCAATGGCCGGGATGTGACACGGCGAATAAAGGACAATGATATGTCAAACGATATCGAGCATTACCGCGATCCATCCGATTCGATGGTTGCCCTCTATCTCGCGAACAATGACGGCGACGAACTGACCGACGTGCTGGTCGCTGCCCTTGAAGATGCCTTCCGCATCCTGAGCGACGAGATCTCCGGCGAAACGATGCATTGAAGCAGGGCGCGTCTCCCCGGCGGGCTACCCCTCCGGGCTGATCCACCATCGGTTGCGAATCGGCGAGGAAACATCCTATCTTCGCCCGGTTCTAACCGGCGACGTGTCGACCTTTTCGAGAGAGCTCGGAATGCGCGTCGCTAGCGCAAGGGGTGGAGGCGCATGATGACAATTTCTATCTGGCATTGGGTGGTGATTTTGCTGGTCATCGGTGTGCCCGTCTGGCTGATCCTTCGCGCCCTGAAGCGTTGACGCGATGCGCCCGCATGCGGGCAGCGCGGCTGCAGAGGACAAGGCTTTGCGGATCCTGTTTGGACGGCCCGATCGTCACTCCCGCACCCTTGTCCGTAACGACTGCCGCCCCGGCCTGCTTACAGGCCGACGGGCCGTGGCATGACCAGCGGCTGCTGCTCAGTTTTCCTGCAGCAACGCTTCCGCCGAAAGAGCGACGGATAGAACCGTCGCATCGGTTCCGTTTCTCCCCACCAGCATCAGTCCAGCCGGACGCACGAGGCCCGGCATCGGCAGGGTAATGGCGGTGAGATCGAACTGGTTGGCGACCTGGCAGTTGCGCAGCAGCAGACTTTCCACGCGGTCGTATTCTTTGGCGTCGTTGTCGACGCTGGCAATCGACACGGCGGCAATCGGCGTCGTCGGCAGTGCGATGAGGTCATAGGGCGAGAGCCGCTCGTCCATGGCGGCTGCAAGCGCAAGCCGGGTTTGCAGCAGGGCCAAGATTGCCGCATCGGGCACCAAAATGCGGCGGCGAAGCGAGACTTGGACCTTGTCATCGACGGGGGCTGTCTCGTCGCCCAGCCAGTCCGCGTGGACACGGCTTGCCTCCAGGCCCGCAATCGAGCCGATGCGTGTCGCTTCGCCGAGTTTCTCGATCAAGTCGTCGATGGTGCAGTCGACGATCTCAGCACCCGCTTTCTCCAACCGGTCGAGGCTTGCGGTGAAGGCATCGGCGACTTCGGGGGAGAGGTCTTCAAACAACCTGCCGCGGGGGATGCCGATCCGTAGGCCTGCGATCGAACGGCCGACGGGCGGTTTTGGCTGCTCGCCGGCCATCACGGCGTCAGCTGCAACGCAATCTGCAACGGTCCGGGCGAGTGGTCCGAGCGAATCGAGAACCGGCGAGAGCGGAAAGGCACCGTCGAGAGGGATGCGGTTCGCCGTCGGCTTGAAGCCGACGATGCCGTTCAGCGCCGCAGGGATGCGGATGGAGCCGCCGGTGTCGGAGCCGATGGCGATGTCGCAGGTGCCTTCGGCCGCCGAGACACCGGCGCCAGAGGATGAGCCACCGGGGATCAGGCTTTCGTCGGCGGCGTTGCCGGGAACGGGGTAGTGCGGATTGAGCCCGACCGCCGTGAAGGCGAACTCTGTCATATGCGTCTTGCCGATAATCACGGCGCCGGCAGCACGCAGCCGCTGGACAACGAGCGCGTCTTTTTGGGCCGGCGGCGCATCGCGGCGAATGATGGAGCCGGCAAGCGTCGGTTCGCCGGCGACATCCAGCAGGTCCTTGATCGAGATGATCTTGCCGTCGAGCGGCCCAAGGCTGTCCCCCGCCTGCCGGCGACGGTCGGCTGCGTCGGCCTCGCGGCGCGCGCTCTCTTCATAGAGGCGGACGAAAGCCTTTTCCTCGTGCCGGCGATCGTTGAGCCGGCTCAGGATCTGTTCCAGGCGGTCGCGGACGGAGACGTTGGCGGCGTGGGGCACGATGATCACCTGTCGAATAGGGGGCCGCCATCGGCGGCAGGGGCGGGGTCGTTGCCTGGGTTCACCGAGGTCAACGACGGTCACCTTGATAGCAGCATTGGTGGCGATTGCCATCGTGCCATTGTCGCCGCGGCCGGCGCCGACCTTCACCAAACTGTCGCCAAACCGTTCAAATAGTTTCATGGCCCTGTTACGTCGCTGACACCCAGATGACCAAAGGTCCGGCACGCGCGGTGGCGCTGCCGAATCGGAGGTCTGTTTGGCCGATATCCTCAAGACGCTTTCAAGGCGTTCTTTCCTCTTTTCCGCCGGTGCCGCGGGCTTCGTGGCCTCATCCGGTCTCGCGACTCCCTTCTATGCGCGCGGCTACGGTCGGCCGGAATTCATTCATGGCGTGCAATCGGGCGATGTCGACACGTCGTCTGGCATGATCTGGGCGCGGGCCGATCGCCCGTCGAAGGTGTCGGTCGAATATTCGACCACCGAGAGCTTCACCAACCCCTTTCGCCTTGCCGATCTGACCGCGACTCCGCAGACGGACTGTGCGGTCAAGTGCTCGCTCGATGGGTTGTTGCCGGACCAGGACATCTTCTATCGCTTCACCGCCACGGATCTCTACGACGTGAACCGCGTCTCCGAGCCGGTCACCGGCCGGTTCCGCACGGCCCCCTTGCGCAAGCGCTCGATCCGCTTCGTCTGGTCTGGCGATACGGCCGGGCAGGGCTGGGGCATCGACGATGTCGGCATGAAGACCTATTCGACGATGCGCCAGCACGAGCCGGATTTCTTCATTCACTCCGGCGATACGATCTATGCGGACAACCCTATCCCCGACGAGATCAAGCTTCGCGATGGCGGCACCTGGAAGAACCGGGTGGTGACGCATGAAAAGCGCGACGTGGCGCGCACGCTGGAAGAATATCGCGGGCAATGGAAATACAATCTGCTCGACGAGCATGTGCGACAGCTGAACGCCGTGTGCCCCACATTCTACCAGTGGGACGACCACGAGGTGCTGAACAATTGGTCGGCCTCGACCGACCTTCGCGACGATGCCCGCTATCCGGAGAAGGATGTCGCCGTCTATGCCGAGCGGGCGGCGCGGGCGTTCAACGAGATGACGCCGATCCGCAACGTTGCGACGCAGCCCGGCCGCATCTTTCGCAAGATCGCCTATGGCCCATTGCTCGACGTGTTTTTCGTCGATCTCAGATCCTATCGCGGCGCCAACCAGGAAGACGGCGGCGGCGCGCTGTTCGGCTGGCGGCAGGTCGACTGGCTGAAGCGCGAGCTGGCTGCCTCGCGGGCCACGTGGAAGGTGATTGCCTGCGATATGCCGATCGGTCTCGTCGTTTGGGACGATTACACCAACCGGCGCGGTTCGGACGCGATCGCCAATGGCGACAACGGTCCGCCCACGGGGCGCGAGCGCGAGTTTGCCGATCTTCTGCGCTTCATCCGCGACAACGGCATCGACAATCTCGTCTGGCTGACCGCGGACGTGCACTACACGGCCGCGCATCACTACGATCCGGCGCGCGCCGCCTTCAAGGATTTCACGCCGTTCTGGGAGTTCGTGTCCGGGCCGCTGCATTCCGGCACCTACGGGCCGAAGGAGCTCGACATGACCTTCGGGCCGGAGGTTCGCTTCATCAAGGCGTCCGGCGGCGGCATCGACAGCAACCTGCCGCCGTCGGCCGGCCTGCAGTTCTTCGGCATCGTCGATATCAACGGCCAGACGCAGCAAATGACGGTGCGGCTGATGGACCGGCAGGACCAGGAACTCTGGCGCGTGACGCTCGATCCGGCCGCAATTGCATGAGGAATTCGGTTGCGGCCAACAGCTTTCCAAACGGCGTTCGCGAGACCCCTGGCGAGTGCAAACCCATGGCCTACCGGCATTTGCCCACGACGCTCATGCGTGCGCCCCCCTTTCGCAATCGCAAAAAAACCTGTATGAGCGCGACCATTGAAAAAGCGGCGTGGCCCATCGGGGCTTGCCCTGAACCTTCCGAGACGAAAAATGAGCATTCGTAACATCGCGATTATCGCGCACGTCGACCATGGGAAAACGACCCTTGTTGACGAGCTCCTGAAGCAGTCGGGCTCGTTCCGCGAAAACCAGCGCGTTGCCGAACGCGTCATGGACTCCAACGACATCGAAAAAGAACGCGGCATCACCATTCTCGCCAAGGCGACCTCGGTCGAGTGGAAGGGAACGCGCATCAACATCGTCGACACCCCCGGCCACGCCGACTTCGGCGGTGAAGTCGAGCGCATCCTGTCGATGGTGGACGGCGCCATCGTTCTCGTCGACGCTTCCGAAGGCCCGATGCCGCAGACGAAGTTCGTCGTCGGCAAGGCGCTGAAGGTCGGTCTGAAGCCGATCGTCGCGATCAACAAGATCGACCGCCCGGATGGTCGCCACGAAGAAGTCATCAACGAAGTCTTCGACCTCTTCGCCAACCTCGACGCTTCCGACGAGCAGCTCGACTTCCCGATCCTCTACGGTTCGGGTCGCGACGGCTGGATGAACGTCAACCCGGAAGGTCCGAAGGACCAGGGCATGGCGCCGCTGCTCGACCTGGTGCTCAAGCACGTGCCGGAGCCGACGGTTGCCGAAGGCCCGTTCCGCATGATCGGCACGATCCTTGAAGCCAACCCCTTCCTCGGCCGCATCATCACCGGCCGCGTCCATTCCGGCACGTTGAAGCCGAACCAGGCCGTCAAGGTTCTGGGTCAGGACGGCAAGCTGCTCGAAAATGGCCGCATCTCGAAGATCCTCGCTTTCCGCGGCATCGAGCGTCAGCCGATCGAGGAAGCGCATGCGGGCGACATCGTCGCCATCGCCGGCCTCACCAAGGGCACCGTCGCCGACACCTTCTGCGACCCGTCGGTCGCCGAAGCGCTGACCGCGCAGCCGATCGACCCGCCGACCGTCACCATGTCCTTCATCGTCAACGACTCGCCGCTCGCCGGCACCGAAGGCGACAAGGTTACGAGCCGCGTCATCCGCGATCGCCTGTTCAAGGAAGCCGAAGGCAACGTTGCGCTGAAGATCGAAGAATCCTCGGAAAAGGACTCCTTCTTCGTATCGGGCCGCGGCGAACTGCAGCTTGCGGTTCTGATCGAAACCATGCGCCGCGAAGGCTTCGAACTTGCCGTTTCGCGTCCGCGCGTCGTCATGCACAAGGATGACAACGGCCAGCTGCTCGAGCCGATCGAAGAAGTCGTCATCGACGTCGACGAAGAGCATTCGGGCGTCGTCGTGCAGAAGATGTCGGAGCGCAAGGCCGAAATGGTCGAGCTGCGTCCGTCCGGCGGCAACCGCGTCCGTCTGGTGTTCTTCGCTCCGACCCGCGGCCTCATCGGCTACCAGTCGGAACTTCTGACCGACACCCGCGGCACGGCGATCATGAACCGCCTGTTCCACGCCTACCAGCCCTACAAGGGTGAGATCGGTGGTCGCGTCAACGGCGTTCTCTTGTCGAACGACGCCGGTGAATCGGTTGCCTACGCGATGTTCAACCTGGAAGACCGTGGCCCGATGATCATCGACGCCGGCGAGAAGGTCTATGCCGGCATGATCATCGGCATCCACACCCGCGACAACGACCTCGAAGTGAACGTTCTCAAGGGCAAGAAGCTCACCAACATGCGCGCCGCCGGCAAGGACGAAGCTGTTCGCCTGACGCCGCCGATCCGCATGACGCTCGAGCGCGCGCTCTCGTGGATCCAGGACGACGAGCTCGTCGAAGTGACGCCGAAGTCGATCCGTCTGCGCAAGCTGCACCTCGACCCGAACGATCGCAAGCGCTTCGAAAAGGCCCGCACGGCCGGCGCTGCCTGATCGATCCTGACCGATCCCATAACTTTCAGAAAACCCCGGAGCGATCCGGGGTTTTTTGCTGTGTGTGCCACCGATGGGCGACTTGCGGATAAAGTTAAAAAGGCGTTAACCTTCCATTGGGTGCCGTTAAAGTTGCCTGTGGGTTAACGCAGGCAGGCATCCGGGCGGGATTCCTGTTCGCCTTGTGTGTGTTTAGAGTCGCGAGTCATGAAGACTGTTTCGATAGAGATTCGGCCCGGGGAGCCGCAGGAAGCGTCGGCAATTGCCGATGTGCACCGCGTTTCGTGGCTGCAGACCTATGGCGGTCTCATCCCCCATCGTCCGCTCGTTCAGATGGTCAATCGCCGCGACGAGACCTGGTGGCGCAAGGCGACCCGCGGGCCTGCCACGCTGCTCGTCGTCGACGTGGCCGGAACCATCGCCGGCTATGCAACGCTCGGCCTCAGCCGCGCCAAGGCGCTGCCGCAGGAAGGCGAGGTCTACGAGATCTACCTTCGGCCGGAATACCAGGGCATCGGCCTCGGGCGCATCCTCTTCGGCGAGGCCAAGAGCCTGCTGCGTTCGCTCGGCTGCCGTGGCCTCGTCGTCTGGTGCCTCGAGGACAGCGAGCATGCCTACCAGTTCTTCCAGGGTGCCGGCGGCACTGATATCGCCGAAGGCATGGAAGATTTCGGCGACAAGCACCTGAAGAAGGTCGGCTTCGCCTGGAACTAGGCGCGATGCCTTCGCAACACTGAAATCAAAGAGTTATTCAGGCAGTTGGTTGTTGGGGGCGGCCGCCTTGTCGCCCCGCGTGCCGTGATAGGCGGGCTTGTCGATGCCGCAGCGGAAGGTCGGTGCCACCTCGTCGGCGATCTTGCGGGCGAGCGCATTCGGATCGGGATTGGCAAGCGCATCGACGTAGGCGGCGACGCAGCCCTTGCCGTCATCCTTCTCGGCCACCTTGGAGATGACGAGCACTTGCCCTTGAAGTGCAGGAACCGAAGCGCCGGACGCGTCGGTGTTCTCGATGAACCAGCGCAGGATCGTCGCGACGGCCTTGCCATCCTTGGCAATCCGCCACTCCACGGTCGTGCCGGCGTGGTTGAACGGAATGAAACTCTCGAAAGCATCGTCGGCATAGCGTTGGTTCAGGTGACCGAACGAGACGCTCTGGCGGATGTCGGCTTCCTTGAAGCGGACGGGGTAGTCCGCATGACCGGGGCAGGTCATCAGCGCGTACATGCCCTCTTCTTCGGCGATCGTCTTGCACGTGTCGCGGCCTAGGTCGGTATAGACGCTCTCATTGGCCAAGACGGGGCCGGCGGACAAAAGCACCAGCGTCAGGCATGCAACCCTTCCGTTCATACGAAACTCCCTCAAACGCGATTGGCAGACCCTTGGCGATCGATCGACAGGCGCGAAACGACCGGTTGAATCTGCGCTACGGACGAAAGTTATGTTGCATCGCGGCATGTTTCCCTTTATCCGACGGGCAAACTTCTCAAACCGACCCTGGAGTAGATCCATGCGCATCGACGCGATTTCCATCGGAAAGAATCCACCAGAAGATGTCAACGTGATCGTTGAAGTTCCCGTCGGCGGCCATCCGATCAAGTACGAGATGGACAAGGAAGCCGGCACGCTGGTTGTCGACCGCTTCCTCTATACGCCGATGACCTATCCGGGCAACTACGGCTTCGTCCCGCACACGCTTTCGGACGACGGCGACCCGATCGACGTTCTGATCTGCAACACCCGTCCGCTGGTTCCGGGCTGCGTCATCAACGTGCGCCCGATCGGCGTGATGATGATGGAAGACAATTCCGGCAAGGACGAAAAGATCATTGCCGTTCCGTCGGCTCACCTGACGCAGCGCTACGACAAGGT
Source organism: Ensifer sp. ZNC0028 (assembly GCF_000799055.1). NCBI lineage: Bacteria > Pseudomonadati > Pseudomonadota > Alphaproteobacteria > Hyphomicrobiales > Rhizobiaceae > Ensifer > Ensifer sp. ZNC0028. Next base: position 8,615 of record NZ_JTLA01000086.1, on the reverse strand, counting down.
GCACGAATACACCGACCTGCCGGAAATCACGCTGAAGCAGATCGAGCACTTCTTCGAGCACTACAAGGATCTGGAGCCCGGCAAGTGGGTAAAGATCTTCGGCTGGAAGGATGCTTCCGTCGCCAAGCAGCTGATCGCCGAAGCTGTCGAACGCGCCAAGGGCGCCAAGTAATCTTTTACTTGCCGACCAGCTCGGCAAGTTGCCTCATCAAATCCTCCGGGTCGCCCTCGATCCGGAGGATTTTTTTACGCTGCGTATCGCCTGAGATGAGGGAGAGCTTGCTCTTGGCAAGCCCGAGCTTCTTCGCGAGAAAGGCAACCAGCGCCTGGTTGGCCTTGCCTTTCTCCGGAACCGCGCTGACACGCACTTTCAGATGTGCTTCTCCATCGGCAGCCGCTTCCAGGCCATCAATGGCGTCGCGGCCGCCGTTCGGCGTCAGGCGCACCGTCAGGCGAACGTGGTCGCCGTGCGCGGTTACGGCCGGATTGGCCATCGTCAGCCGAGCAGGGCCGGCGCGATCGTGGTGTTGAGGAAGAGCTGGATGAAATAGAGGATCACCAGCACCACCAGCGGCGACAGGTCGACGCCACCCATGTCCGGCAGCACGCGGCGGATCGGACGGTAGAGCGGCTCGGTCAGCTGGTAGAGCGAACGGCCGATCATGTTGATCGCCTGGTTGTTCACGTTGATGACGTTGAACGCGTAGAGCCAGGAAAAGATGGCCGACGCGATGACCAGAAACCACGCGATGTTGATGATGAAGTTCAAGGTGCCGATAACAGCAAGCATGCCGGTCTCCAAATCGTTATTGACAGACATGTAGACATTGAGACCTAAACGAGCAAGTACGCCGGTTTATCGGGCGCGATCATGTTTAACGTGTGGCCGCTCGACAGTCGGTGCCGACGAAAGCGTGTCGCGATCCTTCAGATGCGCTGCCTGCCTTTTGAATATTGACGTTTCACTTATCGTTATCGCAAAACCGCGACCCAGTTTTGCGCGACCCGCTTCAGGAGCGACTTCCTCATGTCCGCCGTCCATGCCTCGCATCGTTTTGCCGCCTTTCGGCATGTCGGCTATCGTCGCTACTTCTTCTCGCGCTTCCTCGCCTATTTCGCGATCCAGATCATCTCTGTCGCCGTCGGCTGGCAGATCTATGATCTGACGCGCGATCCTTTCGATCTCGGCCTGATCGGTCTCTTCCAGTTTTTGCCGTCGCTGGTGTTGATCCTCGTCACCGGATCCGTGGCGGACCGCTACAACCGGCGCATGATCATGGGTGTCTGCATGATCGTCAGCACGCTTTGCGCGGCGGCGCTGCTCGCACTCACGGTCAGCGGGCTGTTTTCGCCCTGGCCGGTCTATGCGGTTCTCGTGGTCTTCGGCATCGAACGCGCGTTTCTTGCGCCGGCATCGCAATCGCTGGCGCCGAACCTCGTTCCACCGGAGGACCTACCCAACGCGATCGCCTGGAACTCCACCTCCTGGCAGACGGCGATGATCGTCGGCCCCGTCGCGGGCGGTCTCATCTATGCGCTCGGTGCGGTCTTTCCCTATGCCATCGGCTTCGGCTTCTTCCTCGCCTCCGCATTCATGGTCTTTGCCATTCCGAAGCCGGCGACGCGCACCGCGCCATCCGCCCAGAGCTGGGAAACGATCACCGCCGGCTTCCGCTACATCAAGGCGGAGAAGGTGGTGCTCGGTGCTATATCGCTCGACCTCTTTGCGGTGCTGCTTGGTGGCGCCGTGGCGCTGATGCCGGTCTTTGCCCGCGATATCCTCGACCTCGGCCCCTGGGGGCTCGGCCTGCTGCGGGCGGCACCCGGTATCGGTGCGGTCAGCATGGCCATCTGGCTGGCGGCCCACCCGATCCGCCACCGGGCCGGCTTCTACATGTTCGTCGGCGTGGCGCTCTTCGGCCTCGGCACCGTTATCTTCGGCCTTTCGGCAACCCCCTGGGTGTCGATTGCCGCCCTCGTCGTCATGGGCGCTGCCGACATGATCTCGGTCTATGTGCGCGAGACCCTGATCACGCTCTGGACGCCGGACGAGCTGCGCGGCCGCGTCAACGCGGTCAACATGGTCTTCATCGGCGCGTCGAACGAGCTGGGCGAATTCCGCGCCGGCATGATGGCGTCCGGTTTCGGCGGGGTCTTTGCCGTCGTCTTCGGCGGCATGGGCACGCTGCTCGTCTCAGGGCTTTGGGCGCTCGGCTTTCCGCAGTTGCGCAAGATCGACACGCTCGACGTGCCCGATCACCACAAGTAGACGGGTGGGGGGCGGACGGCGCGTTACGCGCTTTCCGCCTTTCGTTCATTGCGCAAGAAGATCAGTTCCAGGAAGTTTTCCATCCAGGTGCGCAGCGGCCCGTCGTGCTGCATGCGGCCGTCGAGATGGGCCTTGCCCACCTGGGCACCGGGCATCTCGAAGCGGTGCGCGCCGTGCACGACCCAGCGGTGCATCATGGCGCGGGTAAGCTCGCCGTGAAACTGGATGCCCCAGGCATTGTCACCGTAGCGGAAGGCCTGGTTGGGATAGGTGTCGCCGGTTGCGAGAAGCTCGGCGCCGGAAGGCAGGTCGAAGCCCTCGCGGTGGAAATGGTAGACCATGGCCGGCCAGTCCATCAGCGCCTTGCCCGCCTCGGTCGCAACCAACGGATACCAGCCGATTTCGGTCATGCCCTCGTGATGGGGGGCCACCGAGCCGCCGAGGTTGCGCGCCAGCATCTGCGCGCCGAGGCAGATGCCGAGATAGGGCTTGTTTTCCTTGAGCGGCACGGAAAGCCAATCGATCTCGCGGCGGACGAACTCTTCCTCGTCGTTGGCGCTCATTGGGCCGCCGAACACGATCGTGCCGCTGTGCCGTTCCAGCGTTTCCGGCAGGTCGTCACCAAGCGCCGGGCGACGGATGTCGAGCCCGAAACCCTTTTGTTCGAGTATCTGGCCGACGCGGCCGGCGCTCGATCGCTCCTGATGCAGGATGATCAGGACGGGTTTTCGCGCGCTGTCGTCGGGCATCGGCATTTCAGTTATCCTGTTGTGACTCGGCTTTCTCGACCGTGTCGCTTCTGGCCGCCGCCTCCTGGCGCTGCAGCACCCGGTCGCGACCGGAAACGCCGAGCAGATCGGCGATACGCCAGATCACGTGATCTTCCATCTCACTGCGCTCGCCGTCGGCATAGACGACGTCCCAGAGCATGCCCACGAGTTCGACGCGTTGCTCCTCGGAGAGGTGGCGCTTGAGTTCGGCGGTGAATTGATAGAAGTCGATCGCCTCGCTTTCGGCAGTCTCGCCGGCTTCGATCAAGGCGGAGAGCGAGGCATCGTCGAGCTTGTAGTGCTCCTTCACGACCTTGCGCATCTTGCGCCGCTCGGACGCGAGGATCCGGCCGTCGGCCTCCATCACCTGGAAACAGAGAGCGATGACCGCCACGCGCGGATCGCCATGCTCTATGCGCTTCGCCGGGCCGGTCAGGCCATCGAGAAACGTCCGTAAGCGTTCTAACATGTATTTTGCCACAGCCCCTTGAGAACTCAGAACAATCGGAAAGTCGTCTTTTCCGGCGCCTTCTCACCGGCGGCCGGATCGCGCACGCCGGGGTCATCCGGCGGACGGCCGAAGAAGGGATCGGGCATATGCTCGCCATTCGCGCCCTCTTCCTTTTCCGCCTTGACCGGAGGCTTGTCGGCGACCGGTTCCGGCGCCTTGCGCTCGGCGACCTTGATCGGCTGCGGCGCCGGACGCGGTTCCTCGCGCTCGGCCTCCAGGATCACGGGCGCCTCGCTGCGCCGGGCTGCGGGTGCCGGCTCGTGCACATGCGCCTCCACCACGGCGGGCAGGCTGCGGATCGCCTCGTCGGCATTCGACTGATCGTGGTCGACCGTGGCCGAAAGCATATGCGGCGGTGCCTTCCATTCGAAGGCGTCGAGACGGCCACTGACCGGCGAGACGGGCAGCCAGGTCGGCGAGGTCACGCCATCGGCGGTCCAGGCGGGATCGCGCGGGCTCTTCAGCGCCTGCGCCATCCAGTGACGGATGCGGCCCTCGTCGCCGGTGTCGGCCTCTTCGATGTCGGCAAGCAGCAGGAAGATGCTCTCGGTCGGGTCGAGCCGGGCGGCGGCTTCCGCCTTGGTGCGGGCCAGAAGCAGCTCGCGCGCTTCGAGTGCTGCCTCGGCGACGGCAGCCATCGCCACGGCATTGTTGGGCTTCAAGGCTTCGAGCTTGCGCGCCCGTTTCAACCGGTCGACCGCAGTGTCGCCGCCGCGGGCGCGCACGTAGAGCCGCGCCACATCAGGATGCGGTTCGTGCTTCCAGTTCTTCTCCAGGATCGAGGTGCCCTTGCGCAGGTTGTCCTCGCGAAACAGCGCCTTGGCGGCCGTCAGCGCCGCCGGCACCAGATGTTCGTCGAGCTTCAGCGCGGCAAGCGCGTCGTCGCGCGCCGCCTTCATGTCGCCGTCGAGCTTGCTGATGGCCCGGGCGGTCAAGAGCACCGCCTTCTTGCGGTCGGCCTCCTTGCGGTCGACCACATGGGCGACACGGCTCTGGTCGAGCAGGCGCAGCGCATCGTCCCACTGTCCCGCCTGGCTCTGGCTGTCGAGGGTCGCAAGGGCTGCCCAGGGCAGGTGCGGCGACTTTTCGGCAGCGCGCTCGGCATATTGCCGGGCGGCCTCATGGGCGCCGAGGCGTTTGGCTTCCAGATAGAGGCCGCGGAGCCCGAGTTCGCGCGTCTCCGGATCGTCGGCCATCAGCTCGAACTTGCGTCGGGCGTCGTCGTACTTGCCTTCGATCAGGGCTGTCTGGGCTTCGAGCAGGTGGATCAGCGGTTCCTGGTCGGCGCTGATCAGGCCGCGGGTGCGGGCAGTCATCTTGCGGGCAAGATTGGCGTCGCCGGCGCCGGCGGCGATCAGGCCGGTCGAAAGGGCCTGGTAGCCGCGGTCGCGCTTGCGGGCGCGGAAATAGCGGGTGACCGTGTGCGGCGAGAGCCAGATGGTGCGCACCAGCCAGACGACGATCAGCACTGCGGCAATCAGCGAGATCAGCAGCGATGCGGCACGCATCAGGCTCATCTCGATCAACTGGCCCTGCCAGACGACCGAGAGTTCACCCGGCCGGTCGGCGAGCCAGGCGAAGCCGAGGCCGAGACCAAGCACGATCAGGATGAAAATCAGAATGCGGATCATATCTGGTTCCCTCAGCCATCCGTGCCTGGTTTTGCCATCGTCGCAGCGACGGCGGCATCGATCGCGGCTTCGACCCGCAAACGCTGGTCGAGCTTGGCCTTGAACGCCTCGCCCACCGGCTTGGCCGCATCCGGCAGCCCATCCCATTCCAGAGCGGCACCCTTGAGGTCGCCATTGTTCAGCTTGTCCTCGATCCGGGCGATGATGGCTTCGGGTGTTTCGCCCTCGACGCTGCCGACGGGACGCACGCGGATGCCGGACATGGCGCTGGACACCAGCCGGTCGAAGATGCCCTCGTTCGGATCGGGCTGGTTGAGAGCGTCGAGCATGGCGTCGGCGGTTTTCGGGAATTCGCGGCGCAGATCCGTGCGGGTCGGCACGCCGACCTGGGCATCCTGGGCGAGCGCGGCGACGGCCTGTTCGTCCGGCGCGATGCTGCGCAGCGCGTCGAGTTCGGCGAGGAAGGGCCCGCCGCGATCGATCGCCGACTTCAGTGCGGTGACCGCAACGGCCTTCGCCATCTGGATATCGTTGACTGGCTCGTTGAGCTTCTGCTCGGCGGTCTCGATGCGGCTCGTCAGTTCCGCTTTCTCGGCGGTTGCCGCCTGCTGCGCGTCGGCGAGCGCCGTCTTCAGGCCTGCAAGCTCCTTGGTGAGATTGTCGACTTCCGCCTTCAGCGTCTCGACCTCGGCGCTGCGTGCGCCGTTTGTGGCCGGCTGGGAGGCGGACTGCTCGAGCGCGGCGATACGACCTTCGAGCGCGGTGTTGTCGACGACGGCTGCGGGCGTGGGCAGCGCCGCGATCTGGTCGCGCAGGGCTTGCAGCTCGCCGGAAATGTTCTGCTCGACGCCGCGGGTCGGCCCGAGCCCGGGGACGATGCCGGCATATTGCAGGCCGCCGAAGCCGAGCAGCGTCACGAGACCGCCGACGATGCCGGCCGCAAGCGCTCCAGAATTGGAGACCGGTTTGGGCCGTGGCGTCGGTTCCGGGTCACGCGTCACGACGTGCGGCGGTTCTTCGGCAAAGGCGGCCGCGGCCGCGTCGGCGGCGGCATCGGCGCGCTGCTCCTCGATTTCTTCGTCCAGGCGGGATCCGGCGGCGCTGTTGTCGCTGCTGTCCGTTACCGGTTCATCCGTCTCGGTCTTGTTCGATGCGCTTTCGGTCGCAGCATCTGCCAGCGTCTCGCCGGTTGCTTCCGGGCCGGCCGGTTCCGCAACGGTTTTCTCCGCTTCGAGGTCGATCGTCAGCGGTTCCTTCTCGGACTTCGAGCGGCGCGGCGGGTTTTCCGATACCATGGTGACCTCTTACCGTTGGTGCCTGTCGGCTCTTCCTTCAAACCTAGTCAGCCGGAACGGTGAGGGAAAGCCCCTCCGTTCCGTTTTTGGATGAATTCGATGTTAGAGAAGACTGAAAAGGCTGTCTTCATCGGGCTTTGCGGCGGTCTCTGCCACGACGTTACCCGGCAGCGCCTCGGCCACCACGGGGCTGAGGCAGAGGTAGCGCGGCGCAAAGGAAGCGGCATCGACACCGGCTTCGGAAAGCAGGCGAACGAACTGTCGCGCGGTCTCCCGCGAGTATAAAAGCACGGCGTCGGGACGGTTGCTTTGCCGCAGATCTTCGATCGCGGCGCGCGGATGGACGATCGGCTCCATGCGGTAGCACTCGACCGTCCGGTGCTCGATGCCGTTTTGCCTCAGGCCCATTTCCAGCCCTTCGGAGCGCGGCGTTCCTGCGAGATAGAGCAGGGGAAGCGGCGGCAGCGTGTCGATGGTCGCGCCGATCAGTTTCGCCAGGGACTGGCCGGTTCCCTCCGCTATGCGCAGATCGGTGAAGTCGAGCCCGGCTGCCGCCTGCGCCGTGGCCGCGCCGACGCAGAAGCACGGGGTCGCCAGATGTTGTGACAGGTCTGCATCGGACGAGACGAGCACCCGGATGGCTTCGGCGCTGGTGAGCACGATCGCCGCATGCGGCACTTCAAGCGCGGTGATGGCGGCGGCAGCAAGATGGGTTGCCTGCATCAAGGGCAGCAGGATCGGCCGGTGTCCGGCGGCCTCCAGCCGGCGTACCGTCGCCTCGGCGGCCGGAAGCGGCCGGGTGACGAGCACGCGCATGGCTTCAGGTCCAGCTTGCAAAGAAGCCGGGGCCGGCCTTGGTGCGGATCTCTTCGCCGGCCTTTTGCCCAAGCGCTTCGGCGTCGGTGGCCTTGCCCTCGATCGTGACCCGATGATGGGTCTGGCCGTCGGGCGTGAGGATCATGCCGGAAAAGCTGAGATGCGTGCCGTCCGAGGTGGCGAGACCGGCGATCGGCGTGCGGCACGAGCCGTCGAGCGTCGCGAGGAAACCACGCTCGCAGGCGACCGCCTCGTGGGTGCGCTGATCGTCGATGGCGGCGAGCAGGTCGTTGATGCGGCTGTCGCCGATGCGGCTCTCGATGCAGATCGCGCCTTGCGCGGGGGCCGGCGGGAAATCGTCGGGGTCGAGAAGTTCGGTCGGAACGTCGGTCATGCCGAGCCGCTTGAGGCCCGCATAGGCGAGCAGCGTCGCATCCACCTGGCCCTCGGCGAGCTTCCGCAGCCGCGTCTCCACCTGGCCGCGATAGGTGATGACATTGATATCCGGACGCAGCCGGCGGATCAGCGCCTGGCGGCGCAGCGACGATGAGCCGACGGTCACGCCCTGTGGCAGTTCCATCAGTTTTTTTGCCGTCCGGCCGATGAAGGCATCACGAATGTCCTCACGCGGCAGGAAGGCGGAAAGACAGAGCCCGTCAGGCAGTTTCGTCGGCATGTCCTTGGACGAATGCACGGCGAAATCGAGTTCGCCCGACAGCAATTGCTGCTCGATCTCTTCGGTGAACAGGCCCTTGCCGCCGATCTCGGCGAGCGAGCGGTCGGTGATCCGGTCACCCTTGGTCGAGAGGATGACGACCTCGAACATTTCCGGCGAAAGACCATGCGCCGCTGCGAGGCGATCGCGCGTTTCATGGGCTTGAGCGAGCGCCAGCGGGCTGCCGCGCGTGCCGATCCGGAAAGGTTTTGTTTGCATCAAAGGCTATCCATTGTTACCGGAGTTCCGTGTACCCACCTTTCGGTGCGACCGCAATCTTTGAGTAAACCCTGATGTCTCCGCCCCTGCGCATCCTCGGCATAGAAACAAGCTGCGACGAAACCGCTGCTTCCGTCATTTTGCGCGATTCCGACGGCAAGGGCCATATCCTCGGCGACGTGGTCTTAAGCCAGCTGGAAGAGCACAGCGCCTATGGCGGCGTGGTTCCGGAGATCGCCGCGCGCGCCCATGTGGAGGCGCTCGATACGCTGATCGAGGAAGCGCTCCTCCGCGCCGGTGTCACGCTTTCCGACATCGACGCCATTGCTGCGACAAGTGGTCCCGGTCTGATCGGCGGCCTGATCGTCGGGTTGATGACCGGCAAGGCG
>NZ_JTLA01000085.1:0-71446 GCF_000799055.1 Ensifer sp. ZNC0028 | reverse complement strand
AGGTCGGCACCGCCTTCAAGCGGGTCGTGCGCGACGTGCGCAAGGAGACGCAGGGCAAGCAGCAACCGCAGATCCTGTCCTCCCTGTCACTCGAGTTCTATTTCGGGCCGGAGACCGTAACGCCGCAGCCGCAGCCTGAGGCCGTTCAGCCGACACTCGCGGTGCCGGCCGCCGACCCCGCCGCGCTCCTGGCGGAGGTCGATTTCAAGAAGGCGTTGAGGATCGGAACGCCGCGGATCTGGCGCTTCTACATCGAAAAGCACCGTACCGGCGAATATGCCGAACTCGCACGCCGGACGCTGGAGCAGATCGAACCAGCGGCGGTGCGCAACCAGTCGCATCTGCCGCAAGCCGTCGAGGCGCGGCTGCTGCCGGACAAGGGCCGGCGACGCGATATCCAGTTGGCGCTGACGGCAAGAGGCTTTGACGTCGGTACTGCCGACGGTGTTTTCGGCGGGCAGACACGCGACGCCATTAAGCGTTTCCAGGGCGCCAACAGCCAGAGCGGTACGGGGTTTGTCACCGAACAGACGGCCGAAAAGCTCGGCGTGAAAGTCAACAGCGCAGCCGAGGGCCTCTACAGCGCCAAGACCGCGCGCGTCTACGACATAAACGACCTCGAGGGGCTGGAGACAGATCCGCGCGTCCTTACCGCCATCAAGTGTCTCGGCGGGTCCCCAACGGTCTACGGCGCCTTCGAAGGGCATCTCTACGTCGTCGCAAGGACCGGACCAGCCCGTGCCTTTTATGCCGAACTCCTCGCCAAGAACTGCGGCACCCACGTCGCGTCGATCTCATCTCAGGCGGAAAACAGCTTCATCGCTTCGCTCTTCAACGCGGACCCGACCTTTATCGACACGGGTTACTACCCGCCGGACAACATCAGCTACAAGATCGGCCCATGGATCGGACTCGTCCAAGACCCGCAGGGCAAGGAGCCGAAAGGCGGCTGGCGGTGGGACAATGGCGAGGCCCTGACCTATTCGAAGTGGTTTCCGGGGATGCCGAACGAGAGCAAGCCGGGCGACGATACCGCGATGTATTACCTTCACCGGGAAGGTCGGCTCGATTTGACCAACGCCTATCTCGACACATGGGACGATATGGGGCCAGGCAACTCGGCTGTCAGCGTCGTGCTCGAATTCGAATGAAGAGGCCCGGCTCAGACAATCCGTTTCCGGCTCAGGGGCTCGGAGGGCCGTCATGAAATGGCGCATGTTGATCACATCCCGGCTGCTGTCGGTCGTGATCGTCCTTTTTGCCGTCGGGCACGCTCTCGCTGAAGACGGCAGGCGGCTGGCGCTTGTCGTTGGCATGACGGACTACGTTGCGGCTGGCGTGCTGCCGAATGCCGTGCGCGACGCCGAAGCCTTCGACGCCTTTCTTAAGGAGCAGAGCTTTGAGACCGACCTGGTGCTCAATACGAACCGTCGCGGTCTTGCCGAGGCGCTCGCGCGCTTCTCCCGCAAGCTTGGTCCCAACGATGTCGCCTTGTTCTACTATGCCGGACACGGCATGCAGTTGCGCGGCGAGAACTTCCTCGTTGGCACCGATGCGCGGCTCGAAAGCGAGTTCGACGTTCCGGCCGAAACCATGCCGCTTTCGGAGATCATGAGCGCGCTGGAACAACGCGCGAAAATCTCCCTGATCTTCCTCGACGCCTGCCGCAACAATCCGCTCGCAGACAGGCTCAACCGCGACGTGGCGGGCACAAGCCGCGGCGGCGCCACCAGAGGCCTCGCACCGATCGAAACGCAGGGCGCCGGCACACTCGTTGCCTTTGCCGCGGCGCCCGGACAGGTGGCGGCCGACGGAACCGACGGGCATTCGCCCTTCACCCGGGCGCTGATCACCAATCTCTCCGGCCCAGGGGTCGAAATCGGCACCGCCTTCAAGCGCGTGATCCGTGAGGTGCGCTCGGCGACGGGCGGCAAACAGTCGCCGCAGATCCTCTCCTCGCTCGATCTGGAGTTCTATCTCGACGGCAGCGCCACGGCTGAAGCACCCCAACCGTTAAAAGCCGACAATGCCGATATCGCCGCGCTCGACTTCAACAAGGCGATGCGCGTGGACACGGCCAGGACCTGGAAGCGCTTCATCGCCAAACATGGCGAGAGCAACTATGCCGACGCGGCGCGCCAGTCCATTCAGCGGCTCGGCAAAAGCGACGACTTCAAATCATCGCTGGCTGCGATGGCGCAGGAACAGAAGATGCTCGACAGCAAGGACAAGCGCGCGACCGCGCAGCTGGCCCTGCAGAGCAAGGGTTTCGATACGGGTGCTACGGACGGCGCCTTCGGTGGCCAGACACGCAGGGCGGTCACGGCGTTTCAGGCGGCCCGCGGGCTGAAGCAATCCGGATTTCTCGACCAGGAGACCGGCGCGAGCCTGGGCCTCACCTTTGCCCGCATCGACCAGGACATTCTTTCGGCCGCCAGCGCACGGCGCTATGACGCCACCGATCTCGAGGGACTGGAGGACGAACCGGTGATCGCCATGGTGCGGTGTCTTTCGCCTCTACCCCTGACCTATGGAACCTTTGCCGGCCACCTCTATGCAGCGGCCTATGACGGGCAGCAGATCGGCTGGCAGCAAGCAAAAGCGATCGTCGAGCGCTGCGGCGGTCACCTCGCCACGATCGATTCCAGCGATGAAAACACCTTCGTCGCCTCGCTCGTGAATACCGACGACCGGTTCTTCAGCAGTTCGTTCGAAGGCGGCGAGCACCGGCGGGTTGGGCCGTGGCTCGGGCTTTCGAACGAAAACGGCAGTGCCGAAGGGTGGAGATGGACAACGGGTGCTGCCGTTACATTCGGCAGATGGTTCAGGCGGCCGCCGGAAAAGACAGGGGCGGCAACGCTTTACGCGGCCTATAGGGCCAACAAGGTTCCCCTGTCCGCCTACGTCGACACCTGGGAGGCGCGCGATCCATCGCGGCCGGTCTCGGGTTTCATCGCCGAATTCGAATGAACGATCAGACGACTTCGCGCAGGCGCTCGGCGGTCTGCAGGTCGACGGAGACGAGCTGCGAGACGCCCTGCTCGGCCATGGTCACGCCGAACAGGCGGTTCATGCGGGCCATGGTGATCGGATTGTGGGTGATGATGATGAAGCGAGTTTCGGTCGAGGCCGCCATCTCGTCCATCAGGTTGCAGTAGCGCTCGACATTGTGGTCGTCGAGCGGGGCGTCGACTTCGTCGAGCACGCAGATCGGCGCCGGATTGGTGAGGAACACGGCGAAGATCAGCGCCATCGCTGTCAACGCCTGTTCGCCGCCCGAAAGCAGCGTCATGGTCTGCGGCTTCTTGCCCGGCGGGCGGGCGAGAATTTCAAGGCCCGCTTCCAGCGGATCGTCGCTCTCGATCAGCTGCAGTTCCGCCGTGCCGCCGCCGAAAAGGTGGGTGAACAGCCGCTGGAACTGCACGTTGACAACGTCGAATGCGGCGATCAGGCGTTCGCGGCCCTCGCGGTTCAGGTTCTGGATGGCGCTCCTCAGCTTGCGGATCGCCTCGATGACGTCGTCGCGCTCTCGCAGCAGCAGGGCGAGCTTTTCCGAAAGCTCCTTCTGCTCCTCTTCGGCGCGCAGGTTGACGGCGCCAAGCCGCTCGCGCTCGATCTTCAGCCGTTCGAGTTCGCGCTCGACATTGCGCATGTCGGGCAGCGCCTCATCGACGGCAAGTCCCGTCAATCGCATCACTTCGTGCGGCGGGCAGGAGAGCGCTTCCTGAATGCGCGCCTCGATCTCGACGCGGCGTTCACGGGCGGAGACCAGGCGCTCCTCGGCGCGGCCGCGCTTTTCGCGCGATTCGGCCAGTTCGGACAGCGCGGTTGCGGCCAGACGGTCGGCCTCGCGCTGGCGGTTCTCGGCCTCGGCAAGCAGATCGGCCGCTTCGCGCCGCGCCGCTTCCGCCTTCTGCAACTCGTTCATCAGCGCCCGGCGCTTGTCCTCGAACTCGTCGGGCGCATCGATCAGCTCTTCCACCTCGTCGCGGGCCTCCGCTTCGCGGTCACGCAGGGTCGCGATATGGTCCTCGGCACTGGCGGCACGCGCCTTCCAGGTCTGCCGTTCCACCCCGATCGCGGCGATGCGACGCTGACGGGCCTCGTTCTCGCGCGCCAGGCCATCATGGGCGGCGCGGGCCTCGGCGACGGCGGCGCGATCGGCAGCGACATCGGCGGTCTGCGTGCGCAGCTTCAGTTCCAGTTCGGAGAGATCGGGCGCGTCCGCCAGCGCGTCGTTGGCCGTCTCGATCTGCTCAGCCACCTCTTCGACCTGCGCTTCGATCTGGCTGCGCGATTCGGCAAGCACCGCCCGCCTGCGTGCAAGGTCGCCGGAGGCGCGTTCGGCCGCAGCAAGCGCGTCACGGGCCTCGGCAAGCTGTCGGGTGATCATGCGTTGCGCGTCGCGCGCAAGCCGCAGCCTTTCGTCCTCGGCGCGGATACGGCTACCGGCGGCGGCAAGTTCGGCCTCGGCGCGGCGCAACGCTTCCGCCGCACCGTCTGCCTCCGCGTCAAGCTCGGCCAGCCGGTTCTTCTGCGCCAGCCGCAAGGCGGCAGCACTTGGCGCCTCGGAGCCGGTCACGTGGCCGTCCCAGCGCCAGACGGAGCCCTGCTTGGTGACAAGGCTCTGGCCGGGTTTCAAGAGGGGCAACAGCCGCTCGGCGTCCGCCTCGTTTGCGACAATGCCGATCTGCTTCAGGGCGCGGGTCAGCGCGTCGGGCGCCTTCACATGGGCAATCAGCGGGCTAACGCCTTCCGGCAAATCGGCGTCGCCGGCATGGTCCCCGGGCGCGCGCCAATGGGCGGGCGCATCGGTTTCAAGCGGTGAGTCGAGGTCGTCGCCCAGTGCGGCACCGAGGGCTGTTTCGAAGCCGCGGTCGACCTTCATCTCCTCGACGACGGCGGGATAGGCGCCACCGGCCACCGCCTCAAGCATGCGCCGGATGGTGCGCGCTTCTGTCTCGATGCCGTTCAGCACGGCGCGGGCGCGATCCACGGGCTGGCGCGCTTCGACCTCCGTGCGCCGCGCTTCGGCGAGGCTTTCCTCGATCGCGATCACATTGCTTTCAGCTTCTTCCAGCGCAGCTACTGCGACCTCGACCTGACCCTGCTTTTCGTGCGGATCAGGAAGGGCTGCCATCTGGCGGTCGAGTTCGTCGAGATCGCGCGACTGGTCGCCAAGCTGGCGGGCAAGGCGCGCCTGGCGCTCCGAGAGGTCGCGCAGCGTGCGCTCCAGCTGGTTGCGACCGGCCTGCGCCTCGGCACGTTCCGCCGTCAGCCGCGCCAACAATGCCTCGCTGCCGACGAGTTTTTCGTTTGCCTCTTCGAGGCGCTCGCGCGCTTCCGTCGCACGGTCGTCGGCCTCGGCGAGCATGTCGTTGAGTTCGGCTTCCTCTTCGTCGAGGCGCGAAAGAATGCCGGCATTGTCGACGACAAGGCGCTCTTCGCGGGCGATGTCCTCGGCCAGTTGCGCCAGCCGGCGCTGCAACTCGTCGCGGCGCCTGAGGATGCGGCCGGCGTCTTCTTCGAGCTGCGAACGGGCGATCTGCAGGCGCTGGAGGGCGGCGGCGAACTTCGCTTCGTTCTCGCGCAGCTCCGGCAGCTTCAGGCTGGCGATCGCCTGGTCCTTGGCCGCCTGCATCTGCTGCTGCGCCTTTTCCGCAACCAGCGCCGTCACCTGATTGAGCTGGCTCGTCGCCTCGGCCTCCGCCTCCTTGGCTTGCACCCAGCGAATATGGAACAGGATCGCCTCATGCTTGCGTATATCGGCCGAGAGCATCTTGAAGCGGTTGGCCTGGCGCGCTTGGCGCTTGAGGCTCTCGATCTGGCTTTCGAGCTGCGAGGTGACGTCGTCGAGGCGTTCGAGATTGGTCTCGGCGGCACGCAGGCGCAGCTCCGCCTCATGGCGGCGCGAATGCAAGCCGGAGATGCCGGCCGCCTCTTCCAGGAGCTGGCGACGGGCCTGCGGCTTGGCAGCGATCAGTTCGCCGATGCGCCCCTGTCCGACCATCGACGGCGAGCGTGCGCCGGTCGAGGCGTCAGCGAACAGAAGCTGCACATCCTTGGCGCGCGCTTCCTTCCCGTTGATCCGATAGACCGAGCCCTGCTCGCGCTCGATGCGGCGGCTGACCTGGATCTCGTCGCTGTCGTTGAAGGCGGCGGGCGCCGTGCGGTCGCTATTGTCGAGATAGAGGCCGACCTCGGCCGTGTTGCGCGCAGGTCGGTTGCCGGATCCCGAAAAGATCACGTCGTCCATGCCGGAGGCGCGCATGTTCTTGTAGGAGTTCTCCCCCATCACCCAGCGCAACGCTTCGACGAGGTTCGACTTGCCGCAACCGTTCGGTCCGACGACGCCGGTGAGCCCCCGCTCGATGATGAATTCGGTCGGCTCGACGAAGGACTTGAAACCGAGCAGGCGAAGCTTGTTGAACTTCATGGGACGGACACTGGGGCTACGAGATGCCCCCCTCTGCCATCAGCCCAGACAAGAAAAACGGGCGCACAGCTGCTGCCGTCGCCCGTTTTCAGGAAAAGCGAAGGATCAGAGCTTGCTGTCGATGAGGGCCGACATAACGTCAACCGACATGTCCCCCGAATAGTGCTCGCCATTGACAAAGAAGGTCGGCGTCGACTGAACCCCGAATTCCTTGGCGCCCCGTTGCATAACAGAGTTCACATCATCCAGAAGTTTTTGGTTCGTCAAGCAGGCCTCGAAGCTCTCCTGTGTAAAACCGGCGAGTTTGGACATCTGCAGCAGGGCGTCGCGGCCATTCTGGGCTGCAGCCCACTGCTGCTGCTGCTTGAAGAGCATCGAGATCATCGGGAAGTACTGGCCTTCCGGAGCGCAGCGCGCCAGCATGAAGGCGGCCGCAGCGCGCGGGTCGAACGGGAACTCGCGCAGCACGAAGCGGACCTTGCCGCTGTCGACATACTTCGTCTTGATCGCTTCGAACGTGTTGTTGTGGAAGGCGGCGCAGTGCGGGCAGGTCATCGACATGTATTCGACGATGGTCACCGGCGCGTTGGCGTCACCGATCGCCATTTCCGGCAGAGCACCCGGCTCCATCAGCTTGGCGACGTCGACGGAACCTTCCGACGAAGGAAGCTCGACCTTGACGGGCGCGGCGGTCGTCTGCGCGACTTCGGTGCCGGCAGCAGGCTTGGCTTCGGTGGTGGCCGGCGTCGCGGTCGTCGATGCGGTGGTCGTTGCGTCCGTTGCCGGCTTGGTTTCGGTCTTCGCTGCCGTCTCGGTGGCTGCGGCCGGGGCGGTCGATGCCGTTTCCTTCTTTTCGTCGCTGCAGGCAGCAAGCACCAGGGCGACGGTTGCGATGGCGGCACCGCTGAGCAGGCGTTTGGTAAGGTTCATTGCGGAAGCGGACATGATTTGACCCGTGTTCGGAGGGAATTGCAGTGCGGATTCGATATCTTGCCGCGCGCAGGGCGGCAAGTGGCGCGGCGTCAACAGAATTCAAAGAATTGTGACCGACCGATGGCTGCCCGGAAGCGCAGTTCGATCTCGGATATCCGCGCTTTGCGCTTTAGGCCTCTGGTTTTCGCATGCCGTCGCCGCAAACCGCTGGGGAGTTTTGCGCGACATGCCTTAGCGTCGGCGTGGGTTAAGCACAGCGGTGCCCAGTCGCCGCAAGGCCGCCTTCAGCTCTTCGCTTTCGATGCCTTCGACCATCGTTTCGAGCCGGCGCGCGGGCTCGCCCGATAGCGGCTTCGGCTTGCCGCGGTGCTTCGGTTGTTGGGAGACGGGCTTCTGGACGATGCGCAGCTGGCCGATGGCATAAAAACCGAAGAAGCCGTTGATCCGTTGGATCAGTTCACCCTGTGCATGGGTCAGAAACAGGGCGCGCGCGCCCTCGCAGGCAACCGTCAGCACGCCCGGCTGGTGCCCGCCCTCGCCCATGATCTCGGAGGCGCGCCGCGGCCAGGCGATCTTTTCGGGCCGCGTGCAATCGGCAAAGTCTTCGCCGGCGATTTCGTCCCAGGAGCCGAGCAGCATGGTGTTGATGCCCGCGCGCTTGGCGAGCACCGGGTCGATCAGGCCGTTCGCGACTTCGCTGATCTGGACAACGCCCTTCCGGGACTTCTGCTCGCTCACGTATGGACTTTCTGTAGGCAATGTCGATTGAGCCTTGATGCTGCGGCTCCGCTTCGCCAAGTATAGGCCGGAAAAGGAACTTCCGGCAAATCATGCACGATACGATACCGGCGGCAGACGCCGCGCCCCTGCTTTTGGAATGGTACGACAGGCACCATCGCGACCTGCCCTGGCGGGTTTCGCCGCCCATGGCGCGCCGAGGCATCTTCGCCAATCCCTACCATGTCTGGCTTTCCGAAGTGATGCTGCAGCAGACGACGGTGCAGGCGGTAAAAGCCTATTTCGAAAAGTTCCTGTCGCTGTGGCCGACCGTCGAGGATCTGGCGCAGGCCGACAATGAGGACGTGATGAAGGCATGGGCCGGGCTCGGCTACTATGCCCGCGCCCGCAACCTGAAGAAATGCGCCGAGGCCGTCGCGAACGACCACGGCGGCCGTTTTCCCGATACGGAGGACGGGCTGAAGTCGCTTCCCGGCATCGGCGACTATACAGCCGCCGCGATTGCGGCAATCGCGTTCAACCGCAGAAGCGCCGTTCTCGACGGCAATGTCGAGCGGGTGATCTCGCGTCTCTACGCGATCGAGACGCCGCTGCCGGCGGCAAAGCCCGAGATGCGGGGCCGCGTCGCCGCGCTCACCCCCGGCGAGCGCCCGGGCGATTTCGCCCAGGCGATGATGGATCTCGGCGCGACGATCTGCACGCCGAAGCGCCCCGCCTGCTCGCTCTGTCCCTTCCGCGCCCACTGTCGTGCGCTTTCCGTAGCAGACCCGGAAACCTTTCCGCGCAAGGCGCAGAAGAAGGACAAGCCGCTTCGGCGCGGTGCTGCCTTCGTCGCGATCGATGGCGACAACGCGGTCTATCTGCGCAAGCGGGCCGAGACGGGCCTGCTTGGCGGCATGACCGAAGTGCCCGGCACCGACTGGACGTCGCGGCAGGACGGCGACACCTCGCTTGCCTCGCAACCCTTTGCGGCCGCCTGGGAAGATTGCGGCACCATCAGCCACGTGTTCACGCATTTCGAGTTGCGTCTCTCGGTCTACCGCGCCAATGTCGCGCGCGCGGGAACGCAGGGCAACGGCTGGTGGGAACCGTTTCACTCACTGAGCGCCCAGGCGCTGCCGACGGTAATGAAGAAGGCGATCGCCCAGGCGATCCCGCATGCCTTCAAGGCGGAACGCTAGCGCGGGTACGGGGTCACCCGTCCCGCTCCAACTCCGAAAATTCAAGCAGGGAATTCGTTCATGAGCAGCATCGAGATCCGTCACATCGTCTTCGACATCGGCAAGGTGCTGATCCACTACGACCCCAACCTGCCCTATAGCCGCATCATCCCCGATGAGGCCGAGCGCGAGTGGTTCTTTGCCAATGTCTGCACCCATGACTGGAACATCGAGCAGGACCGCGGCCGCTCGTGGGAAGAAGCCGAAACGCTGCTGATCAAGGACTTCCCCGAGCGCGAAGAGCAGATCCGCGCCTTCCGCAAATATTGGCAGGAGATGGTGCCGCACGCCTATGTCGAGACGGTGTCGCTCATGGAGCGGCTGATCGCCGAAGGGCGCGACGTGACGATGCTGACCAACTTCGCTTCCGATACGTTCCGCGAGGCACAGGTCCTCTACCCCTTCCTGACCTTGCCACGCGGCGTCACCGTTTCGGGCGACGTCAAGCTCATCAAGCCCGATATCGCCATCTATGAGACGCACACGCGGACCTTCGATCTCGACCCGTCGGCCACGCTCTTCATCGACGACAGCATTCCCAATGTCGAAGCCGCGCGGCTTGCCGGTTGGCACGCGGTGCATTTCGTCGATCCGGAAAAACTGAAGGCCGATCTCGCCGGCTATGGCATTCATCCGTAAGCTGGAACTGCCGATAGCCGATGGCTCCTGTTCGTGGCGGCACGATTCCGCCATGAATCATATTTACTACCTGCGATTGCGTAATCGCAGAGGTAATATATGAATAGTTTAGAATTTTCAGTAATTCCAGACGGCGCCGCCAAGGACGCCTTCATCGACGAGCTCTACGCAACGACCGAGGCCAGCTTTCGCGACGAGGTGCCTCCGGAAGAGTTTGGAGAACGGTTTTCAGATACCCGTTTCGTCGTCGCCAGACGCGATGCCAAACTGGCGGGCTGGCTCAGCCTTCGGCCGCCGACTGAAGGCGACGACAAGAGAGCGGCCGATCGAGGCTGGCACGCCATGCCTTCGCACGACCTGCACGACGCCGAAATTCTCGCGCGGCTCTTTCGGCTTGCAGCCGTAGAGGCCGGTTCAGAAGGCATAAATTGGCACTCCCGAAAAACCGCCCTCAACCAGCAGGTCGTCGAAATGACCGGCGCGACCGCGCTTCGGGATCTGTTCAGGACCTGGCAGGCGTCACCCAAGCGCTGGCCGGCCGCAATCGCAAAACCCGAGGACGGTGCCATCGTTCACGCCGTCTACGCACCTCTTCCGGAAGATCTCCTCACAAAGTTCGTGAACTTCCTTACACGCGCGGGGATATCGAACTGCAGTGGAGAAACCTGCACCACGACCTGGGAGGCGGACGCCGTCGCCCAACGTATCGCGGACTGGGATGAAAACGGGCTGCTGATGCAGATGCTGGAGCGTGACGACCTCGTCGTCGCCGAGGCCTACGCCTTTGTCTGGAGCGATGAAATGATGATCCACATCACCGAACACCATGCCCCGTCTTCCGGGCTGATTGCCCTGGTTGCCGCCCTGCTTCAGCGCATACCCGCGGCATATCCCGATATCAGGGTCGCCACCGTCGAGTTACAGGAAGACGAAAGAGCACGCCTCGAGCCTGTGCTCGCCAGTTGCGGCTTTGAGGACAAAGGCCCGCGGACGCTCTTCCATTTGCGCCCAGAGGGAACGCCGGTTCTCTAAAGGCGGTGTATCCTCCATTCAACGCGCGGCGGCGGCACGGGTCGCCGCCGTGCATAGTCAAGGCCCGGCCGCGATGAAGCGCCATGCCAGCCAAGCCGCAAGGACAGCGGCCACGAACCAGATGCTCAGGATTGCAATAAGGCCGCTTCGGCCGGACGGACGCCCTTCGAGTGTCGTCGCCCGCTCTCGGAATTCTTCCATCAGCGCCGGCGGCACCAGACGCACCGCCAAGAGGATGCCGAGCGGAACGAGGACCAGGTCATCGAGGTATCCGAGTATCGGAATGAAGTCCGGGATCAGGTCGACCGGCGAGAGTGCATAAGCCGCCACAGCACCGGCAAAGAGTTTCGCCGAAAGCGGCGTTCGACGATCTCGCGCGGCGAACCAGAGCGCAACGACGTCCCGTTTGATTTGCCGCGCCCATTGCTTCACGCGCTGGAGACGATCGGGCAAGGCCATGCGGATGACACTCTTGTTCGGATGAAAGCTGGTCTGCCCGAACCCTATTGGCGGATGCGTAGATTGGCAATCGGCCTCAGGGCTGGCCGGTTGCTTCATACGCTCGGCCCTATGGCCCGGACATACAAATGCCCGGAATCCTCACATCGAGGGTTCCGGGCATTTAAAGCTCTCCTTCCGGGACTGAAGGTACAAAAACCGGTCAGAGCGCTTTTCGAAGGATCCGGCGGAACTGGTTGATCAGTTCAGTTTTGCCAGATCATTTCGAATGACGGTTCTGAGTTCGTCGATGGGCTTCAGGGTGTTCCCCTCTTCGAAGTGCCAGAATGTCCATCCGTTGCATGCATCAAGCCCCTGGACCTTGGCGCCCAGGCGATGAATTGAACCGGCCTCGCCGCCGGAAGCGACCGTGCCGTCGGCGCGAACGATCGCGCTGTAGCGGCGCTTGGCGTCCGTCAAAACCGTACCGGGCTTGATCAGCCCGCTTTCGATCAGCGTGTTGAAGGCGACGCGCGGCTCGGCCTTCTTGCCGGTCATGACCGACAGCATTGCCTTGCCGAGCGGTTCGACCGCGTCGATGCGCGCCGATGCCGCATCGATGTAATCCTGCTCGCGCTCGATGCCGACGAAATGGCGGCCGAGGCGCTTGGCGACGGCGCCGGTCGTGCCGGAACCGAAGAAGGGATCGAGAATGACGTCGCCCGGCTTGGTCGAGGCCATCATGATGCGGGCAAGCAGCGCTTCCGGCTTCTGGGTCGGATGCACCTTCTTGCCGTCGTCGTCCTTCAGGCGCTCGTGGCCCGAGCAGATCGGGAACAGCCAGTCGGAGCGCATCTGCACGTCGTCATTGGCCGCCTTCATCGCATCGTAGTTGAAGGTGTAGCCCTTGGCGCTGGCATTCGGCGTCGCCCAGATCAGCGTTTCGTGGGCGTTCTGGAACCGGCGGCCCTTGAAGTTTGGCATCGGGTTGGTCTTGCGCCAGATGATGTCGTTGAGGATCCAGAAGTGCAGGTCCTGGAGGATCGCGCCGACGCGGAAGATGTTGTGGTAGGAGCCGATCACCCAGAGGGTGCCGGTCGGCTTCAGCACGCGGCGGCAGGCGAGCAGCCAGGCGCGGGTGAAGGCGTCATAGGCCTCGAAGGAAGCGAACTGGTCCCACTCGTCATCGACGGCATCGACCACCGACTGGTCGGGGCGGGTCAGCATGCCGCCGAGCTGGAGGTTATAGGGCGGGTCGGCGAAAACGACGTCGACCGAATTGTCGGGAAGCGCATTGAGCGCGGCCACGCAGTCACCCTTGATGATGGTGTCTAGCCAGCCCTGCGGACGGGCGGAGCGGGAGACTTCGGCAAGCGAAACAACTGAAGACATGGACAACTCGCAAATACGCTTACTCGGAACGGATCATGGAGCGTATGGTTACCGAAGATGGTTACCAAAGCCTGAAGGCCGTTTCGAAAAAGTGCGTAGTCACGCTATGTTAGAGAGGTCTTCTGGAGTGAACAGGAAAGGCGGGAACGGGGATGTACCGCCTCCTGCCGCAGCGTTTAAGCGTCTCGGACGCGTTTCACCTGCTGTCGTGAAAGGCGCGGCTGTCCGAAGGCGCCTCATGGCGCTCGTTCAGCCCGTAGTCGCGGATCACGGAAGCGATGCGCAGGCGGTAGTCTGCAAAGACGCCGTGGCGCCCGGCATCCTGGGCGGCCCGATGTTCGGCGCCGTTCCGCCAGGCCTTCACCGCCTCCTCGTCGCGCCAGAAAGAAAGGGAAAGCACCTTGTCGGGATTGGTCAGACTCTGGAACCGTTCGATCGAGATGAAGCCATCGATGTCGTCGAGAAGCGGCCGCAGGTCGGCGGCAATGCCGAGATAGGCGTCACGCCGGCCCTCGGCCGGCAGGACTTCGAAGATGACGGCAATCATGGTTCACTTTCCTCCTGTTGGCATCGAGACGTTCTTCAGGAAAATCCGATCCTCCTTCAGGATAAACCGCTCGCGGCGGGAAAAGGCATAATTTTCCCGGCCGAGCGGATCGGCAGCAAGCCGGGCGCGATAGGCCTCATAGGCGGCGAGGTTCTCGATGTTGTAAACGCCGTAAGCCGTCGTCGCCGATCCCTCGTGCGGGCCGAAATAGCCGATGAGATCGGCGCCGCAGCGCGGAATGACTTCGCCCCAATTGCGCGAATAGGTGGCGAACTCGTCCTTTTTGAAGGGATCGATTTCGTAGCGGATGAAACAGGTGATCATCGTCATCTCCAGGTTTTTGCGGGCCCTTCGCCCGGTCTTCGATGAGGTGACTATGCCCGCTTGTCTGTCGGGAATGCTTCGATTACGATCGAAGTATGAAGGAAGGTCCAGACATCGCTCTCATCGGTTCGCTGATCGGCGATCCCGCCCGCGCCAACATGCTGACGGCGCTGATGGGCGGCAGCGCGCTGACCGCAACCGAGCTTGCCACCCATGCCGGCATCACGCTGCAGACCGCCAGCTCCCATCTCGCCAAACTTGAGGCCGGCGGCCTGCTCAGCCAACGCAAGCAGGGCCGTCACCGTTATTTTCAGCTGGCAGAAGACGAAGTCGGGCTGATGCTCGAGAACCTGATGGGCTTTGCCGCCGGCCGCGGCATGACCCGCCACCGGCCCGGGCCGAAAGATCCGGCACTGCGTAAGGCGCGCGTCTGCTACAACCACCTGGCCGGCGACTATGGCGTGCGCATGTATGACAGCCTGATTGCCGAAAAGCAGATCGAAGTCACCGGCGACGACCTGGCGCTGACGCCCGACGGGCAAAGCCGGATCGAGGCGCTCGGCATCGACTATACGGCGCTGAAAAAATCCCGCCGCCCGATATGCCGCACCTGCCTCGATTGGAGCGAGCGCCGTTCGCACCTGGCCGGCTCGCTTGGCGAAGCGCTGCTGACGCTGTTCATCGACAAGGGCTGGGCCAAGCGCGAGGCGAACAGCCGCGTCATCCGCTTCACCGCCAATGGCGAGAAGGCTTTCTCCGAGCTGTTTCCGCAGTAGCTGCTGCCAGCCACTTTAGCCGACGATGGAAAAGGCCTCACGGGTTTCGCCCGCGGCGGTCCTGACCGGCGTCTTGCCGATCCAGCCCACATGCCGTTCGAGGATCTTTGCCGCCTCGTCGCCCCGGCCCTCGCGCAAGGCGGCGAGAATCGCGCGGTGATCGTGGTCGGTGCGCGCCTCCCAGCTCGTGCGCCAGGCGGAAAACAGGAAGCGGGCACTCGCCGCATGCAGATCGTCGATCGCCGCAAGCAGCCGCGGCATGCCGCAAGGTTCGAGGATCAGCCGGTGGAAGGCGCGGTTTGCCGCCTCCCAGGAGCGCACGTCGCGCGATGTATCGGCAGCGGCCGTTGCCATCTCGGCCCGATCGAGGATCGCCGGCGTCAAATGCGGGATGGCATGGCGAAGCGCCAGAACCTCCAGCACCGCGCGCATTTCGGCGACCTCCCTCACCTCCTTCAAGTCGAAGGAGGCGACGCGAACGCCGCGGCGCGGTTCGCTGACGGCAAGGCCCTGGGCCTCCAGCCGCCGAAAGGCTTCGCGGACGGGCACATGGCTCGCACCGAATTCCTCGGCGATATGATCCTGCCGCAAGCGCTCCCCCGGCATCAGCATGCCGGAGATGATCCGCTCGGCCAGGGCCTTGCTGATGCGACTTGCGAGCGTATCGTCCTGCTGCTTTTCCATCGCCTACTGATAGAGCCGCGAAACAATGCTGTCGAGCAAGCGCACGGGCGGTTTCGATAATTTCCAATGGTTGAGCTTTGGCCTACCATCGTATAAAAGCTCTGCCGTACGAAAGCCCCGCGCCGCGCGAACATTCCTCCCCCCGCCTGCGGCGCCTCTCCTCCCAGGGAACTGTTCCATATGACCGGTATCGATCTCATCATTTTTGATTGCGACGGCGTTCTCGTCGATTCCGAAATCATCGCATCGGAAGTCGAAGCAGCACTGCTGACAGAAGCGGGTTACCCGATCAGCGTCGAGGAAATGGCGGAGCGTTTTGCCGGCATGACCTGGCACAACACGCTGCTGCAGATCGAGAAGGAAGCAAGCATTCCGCTTTCGGCCCAGCTCATCAGCAAGGTCGACACCATCCTCGACGAGCGCCTGGCCCGCGACCTCAACATCATCGACGGCGTCAAGCCGATGCTGGCGCAACTGACGCTGCCGCACTGCATCTGCTCCAACTCGACCTCGGCGCGGCTTGCCATGATGCTCGGCAAGGTCGGCATCAAGGACCATTTCGGCCGCCACATCTATTCGGCGCGCGACCTCGGCGCCGACCGCGTCAAGCCGAAGCCGGACATCTTCCTGCACGGCGCCAAGCAGATGGGCGTCGACCCGTCGCGGGTGCTGGTAATCGAGGATTCCGTCCACGGCATCCACGGCGCACGCGCCGCCGGCATGCGCGTCGTCGGCTTCACCGGCGGTTCGCACACCCATCCCTCGCATGCCGACCAGCTGACCGAAGCGGGTGCGGAAACGGTAATTTCGCGCATGACGGCGCTGCCGGGCGTGATCGCCGCCCTTTCCGCATGGTCGGAGTCGATGACGGCCTGACTGGCCGCAGGCGGTTGCGCACCGCCATGCCCCTTTCGCTCCGGCTTTCGGCCGGAGCGGGAAAGAAGCCTTCGGCCAACACGGCAGACGTCCAATTAGACGCCGAGGGACATGATGACACATTGCAGTGGCGTCACGTCCCCTAGAAAATCTTCCCGGTTTTCGAGGAGCCGCGCACGAGGGCCGTACCAAGCAAGCCCCATCGGGGTATTTTTAGGAGGAAACACAATGCGTCTTTCAATGTTGACCGGCCTGACCCTGGCGGCCAGCGTCGCCTTCGGCCCGCTCGCCTTCGCCGACATCACCATTGGCGTGATCACGCCGCTTACCGGCCCGGTCGCGGCCTATGGCGAGCAGGTGAAGAACGGCGCGGAAACGGCTGCAGACGAGATCAACAAGGCTGGCGGCATCAATGGCGAGAAGATCGTGCTGAAGATGCTCGACGACGCCGGCGATCCGAAGCAGGCCGTTTCGGTTGCCAACCAGGCTGCCGGTGAAGGCATCCGCTACGTCGTCGGTCCGGTTCTGTCCGGCACCTCGATGGCGGCTTCGGACATCCTTGCCGAAAACGGCATCCTGATGGTGACGCCGACGGCAACAACGCCTGACCTCACCACCCGCGGTCTCTGGAACGTGCTGCGCACCTGCGGCCGCGACGACCAGCAGGCCGAGGTTGCGGCCGCCTATGTGCTCAAGAACCTCAAGGACAAGAAGGTCGCCGTACTGCACGACAAGGCGCCTTACGGCAAGGGCCTCGCTGACGGCTTCAAGAAGGCGATCAACGCTGGCGGCATCACCGAAGTCGTCTACGAAGGCCTGAACCCGGGCGACAAGGACTTCAGCGCCATCGTCACCCGCCTGAAGGCCGAAAACGTCGATGTCGTCTACTTCGGCGGCTACCATCCGGAAGGCGGTCTGCTCGCACGCCAGATGCACGACCAGGGCGTGAAGGCGCAGATCTTCGGCGGCGACGGCCTGTCCAACACCGAGTTCTGGGCAATCGGCGGCGAAGCTGCGACCGGCACGGTCTACACCAATGCCAGCGACGCGACCAGCAACCCGGCCTCGGCTCCGGCTGTCGAAGCGCTGAAGGCGAAGAACATCCCGGCCGAAGCCTTCACGCTGAACGCCTATGCCGCCGTCCAGGTGCTGAAGGCCGGCATCGAGAAGGCGGGCTCCGCTGAGGACGCGACCGCGGTTGCAACCGCGATCAAGTCGGGCGACGCCATCGACACGGTTCTCGGCAAGCTGACCTACAGCGAAGCCGGCGACCTCACCTCGCAGGCTTTCTCGCTCTACAAGTGGGAAGGCGGCAAGAGCGTTCCGGCTGAATAAGCCGCACACAATGGAAATGAAAACGCCGGGGCAAGCCCCGGCGTTTTTTATGCGGCATGGGCCGCTGCTTATTTCTTCTTGCCCTTGGCCGGCGGGCCTTCGTCGAAGCCGACATAGACGGTGACGTTGGATCCGGCACCGGCCGGCAGCGTCACGTTGGCCTTGGTGAAGACGAACTGGCCGGAGCCGGTCGAGGGGATCTCGACGGCATGCTGGGTCAGCTCGGAATAGAGCGTCTTGTCCTCATCGGTCGCCGCAACGCGGATCGGCATCGTGACCTTGCCGGGGCCGCCCGCGGGTCCGCTGACCACGCGTCCCTGAACCACCACGGTCATCGTCAGCGAGTTCTCGCTCTGGACGCACTGGCGCGTGGTGTCGGCAAGAGAGGCCTGGTAGACGACCTTGGTCGGGTCGTTCTTGGCGCCCTTGGCGTAGCTGGTGAAGACCGACGTGCCGTCACGCAGGATGACCTGCGGGCACGCGGCCTGAACGACGGCCGGCGTCGGAGCAGCGGCACTGCCGCCAGCATCGATCGCCCCACCGGATTGAGTCTGATTGCAGCCGGCGAGGACCGCGAGAAAAGATATTGCGAGAACAGGCCGGGATACTTTGCCAAACACGTTGAACAACCTCTGCTGGACCGGTTGAAACTCCTTGACCGAAATCTCGGCCGGAAGACCTTTCATGGCCTTCGGGCATCGTCTATAGCAGCGACAAACTGAAAAATCGATTGGGTCAGTCCGTCCCTTCCGAATTTTCCGAAGCTAGTTTTGCGACCGGAAATTGGGTCGGTGACAAGAATAGATGCAGACTTTGTCAAGGACTGACGCAATAAGACGAGCGTGTCGCGACGACGTTTCCCAAGGTCGCCGCAACCCTTGAGGTGGGACGAAGGACAAAGATGGTGAAGTATATCTCGACGCGCGGCGAAGCCGCTCCTCTCGGCTTCTGCGATGCGCTGCTTGCCGGTCTTGCGCGCGATGGCGGTCTCTATCTCCCCAAGGAATGGCCGACCTTTTCCAAGAAGGAAATCCGCGGCCTGCGCGGCAAATCCTATCAGGACATTGCCTTCACCGTGCTCGAGCCCTTCATCAATGGCGAGATCCCGGCGGCCAAGTTCCGCGAAATGATCGACGAAGCTTACGCCACCTTCCGCCACCCGGCGGTGGCGCCGCTGGTGCAGACCGGACCGAATGCCTTCGTCATGGAGCTCTTCCACGGCTCGACGCTCGCCTTCAAGGACGTGGCGATGCAGCTGCTCGCACGGCTGATGGACTATGTGCTTGCCGAACGCGGCGAGCGGGCCACGATCGTCGGCGCGACCTCGGGCGACACAGGCGGTGCGGCGATCGACGCCTTTGCCGGTCGTGAGCGTACCGACATCTTCATTCTCTTCCCGCACGGCAAGGTCTCGCCGGTGCAACAGCGGCAGATGACGACCTCGAGCGCATCGAACGTTCATGCCATCGCCGTCAACGGCAACTTCGACGACTGCCAGAACCTCGTCAAAGCGATGTTCAACGACGCCGCCTTCCGCGACCGCGTCAAGCTTTCGGGTGTCAACTCGATCAACTGGGCGCGCATCATGGCCCAGATCGTCTATTACTTCACGACGGCGGTCGCGCTCGGCGGGCCGGACCGCAAGATCTCCTTCACGGTCCCGACCGGCAATTTCGGTGACATCTTCGCCGGCTACGTTGCCAAGCGCATGGGCCTGCCGATCGACAAGCTGATCATCGCCACCAACGAAAACGACATTCTCGCCCGCACGCTGAAGACCGGCCGCTACGAGATGCGCGACGTCAAGGCGACCACCGCACCGTCGATGGACATCCAGATTTCGTCGAACTTCGAACGGCTTCTGTTCGAGGCGAACGACCGCGACCCGGGCGAAATCCGCTCGGCGATGGACGGGCTGAAGCAGTCCGGCTCCTTCACCATCCGCGAGAAGGCGCTGAAGGCGATCCGCAAGGAGTTCCGCGCCGGTCGCGCCTCGGAGAAGGACGTCGCCAAGACGATTGCAAAGACGCTTGCCGACACGGGCTATCTGCTCGATCCGCACAGCGCCGTCGGCGTCTTCGTCGCCGCCAAACATGAGAAGGCGTCCGCTCCAATGGTGACGCTTGCGACCGCCCATCCGGCGAAATTCCCGGACGCGGTAAAATCGGCAAGTGGTATTGACCCGGCGCTTCCGACGTGGCTTGCTGACCTGATGAACAGGGAGGAGCGTTTCGATATCCTGGATCCGGACCTGAAAACCGTCGAGACATTTATCGGCGAGCGGACCCGCCTCCGGGGGTAAGAACGAGAAGAAACGTATGATGAAAGTTGAGTGCACCCGGCTCCCTTCCGGGTTGACGGTGGTAACCGAGCAGATGCCGCATCTTGAAAGTGTGGCGCTCGGCGTGTGGATCAAGTCCGGTTCGCGCAATGAAACCCTCGGCGAACATGGCATTGCCCATCTGCTCGAGCACATGGCTTTCAAGGGCACCGCGCGGCGCACCGCCCGTCAGATTGCCGAAGAGATCGAGAATGTCGGTGGCGAGGTCAATGCTGCGACCTCGACCGAGACGACCTCCTATTATGCCCGTGTCCTGAAGGATCACGTGCCGCTCGCGGTCGACATCCTCGCCGACATTCTGACCGAGTCCAGCTTCGACGACGAAGAACTGCGCCGCGAGAAGCAGGTGATCCTGCAGGAGATCGGCGCTGCCGACGACACGCCCGACGATGTCGTCTTCGACCGCTTCGCCGAGACCGCCTATCGCAACCAGACCGTCGGCCGGCCGATCCTCGGCACCCCGGATACGGTCATGTCGTTCTCCGCCGACCAGATCCGCCAGTATCTCGGCCGCAACTATACGACCGACCGCATGTTCGTGGTCGCCGCCGGCGCCGTCGAGCACGATGCCTTCGTTCGCCAGGTCGAGCAGCGCTTCGCTTCTCTTCCGCGCACGCCGATCGCAACGCCTGTGATGGAAGCTGCGCGCTATACCGGCGGCGAGAGCCGCGAAACCCGCGACCTGATGGACGCGCAGGTGCTGCTCGGTTTTGAAGGCAAGGCTTACCACGCCCGCGATTTCTACTGTTCGCAGATCCTCGCCAACATTCTCGGCGGCGGCATGTCCTCCCGCCTGTTCCAGGAAGTGCGCGAGCATCGCGGCCTCTGCTACTCGGTCTATGCCTTCCATTGGGGCTTTTCCGACACCGGCATCTTCGGCGTACATGCCGCGACCGGTGGCGAGAACCTGCCGGAATTGATGCCCGTCATCGTCGACGAGCTGCGCAAATCTTCGATGAACATCGAGCAGCAGGAAATCGAGCGCGCCCGCGCCCAGATCCGCGCACAGCTTTTGATGGGCCAGGAAAGCCCGGCGGCCCGCGCCGGCCAGATCGCCCGACAGATGATGCTCTACGGTCGCCCGATCCCCAACGAGGAACTGATGGAGCGCCTCTCCGGCATCACGATCGAGCGCCTGACCGACCTTGCCGGTCGGCTGTTCTTCGACACGATACCGACGCTTTCGGCGATCGGCCCGCTCGAGCAGCTTGCCCCGATGGACGACATCCTGTCGTCGCTGACCGGCAAGGCCGCCGTCCCGCACGCCGTCGCAAGCTAAGCCGAAGGCTTAACGGCCGGGCTCCGCTTCATCAAAACGGTGAAGCGATCCCGGCCTCCCAAACAGTGAGCAATATCGCACGGGCGGCGCTTTCAAGCGCCGCCCGGAAACTACGTTCGGCCAGCCGGCGCGCCGCGGATGACGACAGCGTGTGCGAATGGTGAAGTCTTTGCACCTTTTCGCAAAATCGGATTCGATTTGCGCGCAAAGTTGTGCAACGTTTCGATTTGTGACGGCGCAAAGGCGTGCCGTCGGGCGGATGGTACAAGGTCCTCGCGCGTAAACGGAACGGCCTCGGAGGCAGCTATGACACGATCGGTTTTTCGGTTCCTGTCGCGGCAGCCGGAGACGATCGAAATCGCCGACCAGAATTACCTGCTCCGCCTCCCCCGCTATTCCGATTACCGCCAGTGGTATCAGCTCAGAAGCGACAGCCGCACCTTCCTGGAGCCGTGGGAGCCGACCTGGCGCACCGACGAAATGACCGAGAGCGCCTTTCGCAGCCGGGTCATCCGCAACGAACAGGAATATGCCTCCGGCCAGGCGGTACCGCTCTTCCTTTTCCACAAGCCAGGCGAGGTCCTGCTCGGCGGATTGACCATCGGCCACATTCGCCGCGGCGCCGGGCAAAACTGCATGATCGGCTACTGGATGGGCGCGCGCCACGCCGGCAAAGGCCACATGTTTGCGGCCCTCAAGCTCGCGATCCCCTACATCTTTTCGACCCTTGAGTTGCACCGTATTGAAGCAGCCTGTATTCCGGACAACTCAAGAAGCATCCGGCTCCTTGAAAAGGCCGGTTTTGAGCGTGAAGGCTATTTAAGACAGTACTTGAGAATCAACGGCCAGTGGCGAGACCATCTGCTCTTTTCTCTCCTGTCCGACGATGCCGTACCGAACAGGAATATGCCCCTTTGATGCCTCTAGCCCGCTCGCCCTTCGCCTGGTCAGCCTCCAAGCTGGCAGCGTTTCTGATAACGCTCACGACGATTTTCTGTGCGCTCGGCGGCGCGGCCCAGGCTTTGGAGCCGGTCAAGATTTCGCGTGAAGACACGGCGCTCGACCTGACGGCGACGACCGAAATCTACAGCGGCCGCAACGAAGCCTTTCAGGTTTCGACAGCACCCGGCACCGACGGCATCGTGCGACGAATCGAAGTGCGCTCCAACAGCGAAGGCCATCAGGGCGACTGGGCGGTGTTCGCGCTCGCCAACGTTTCGGCCGAACAGCTCGAGCGCGTGATCGTGGCGCCGCACTTCCGACTGGTGAATTCCAAGCTCTTCTGGCCGGACCTCGGCTCCAAGCGCATGCTCTCGATCACGCCGAGCGAAGGCTCCGCGCTCACCCGCGAACCGAGCGACGAGGCGGACGTCTTCCGCGTCTCGCTGGCGCCGGGCGTCATCATCACCTTCGTCGCCGAGCTGGCGACACCGGACCTGCCGCAAATCTACCTCTGGGAGCCGGACTCCTACAAGGACACGGTCAACGCCTTCACGCTCTATCGCGGCATCGTGCTTGGCATCGCCGGCCTGCTTGCGGTGTTCCTGACTATCCTCTTTGTCGTCAAGGGCACCTCGATGCTGCCGGCGACGGCGGCACTTGCCTGGGCCGTGCTTGCCTATATCTGCGTCGACTTCGGCTTCCTGTCGAAGCTCATCAGCGTGACGGCGGGCGACGAGCGAATATGGCGAGCGGGCACCGAGGTCTTCCTCGCGGCCGGCCTCGTGATCTTCCTGTTCACCTACCTCAATCTCAACCGCTGGCACCAGCATCTGGGCTATGCCACGCTCGCCTGGATCCTCGGCCTCGGTCTGCTCTTCGGCGTCGCCGTCTACGACCCGGCGATCGCGGCCGGCATCGCCCGTCTTTCCTTTGCGCTGACGGGCACCGTCGGCATCGTGCTGATCGCCTATCTCGGCTTCAACCGCTACGACCGCGCGATCCTGCTCGTTCCCGCCTGGCTGCTGATCCTCGTCTGGCTGTTCGGCGCGTGGCTGACGGTCACCGGCCAACTCGCGAACGACATCGTGCAGCCGGCGCTCGGCGGCGGTCTCGTTCTGATCGTGCTCCTGATCGGCTTCACCGTCATGCAGCATGCCGTTGCCGGCAGCGGCTACCAGCAGGGCCTGTTCTCCGATCTCGAGCGCCAGTCGCTGGCCCTCACCGGATCCGGCGACACCGTCTGGGACTGGGACGTCGCGCGCGACCGTGTGGTGACCATGCCCGATATCTCGACCCAGCTCGGCCTGTCGCTCGGTAGCATGCACGGCCCCTTGCGCAACTGGCTGCCGCGGCTGCATCCCGACGATCGCGACCGCTTCCGCGCCACGCTCGACGTGCTCCTCGAGCGCCGCCGCGGCAAGCTCAATCATGAATTCCGCGTGCGCGCCGAGGACGGTCACTATCACTGGCTCTCGATCCGCGCGCGGCCGGTGCTTGGCGCCAACGGCGAAATCATCCGCTGCGTCGGCACGATCATCGACATCACCGAACAGCGCAATTCGGTCGAACGGCTGCTCCACAATGCGCTTCTCGACAACCTGACCGGCCTTCCGAACCGTCAGGTCTTCCTCGACCGGCTGCAGGCGATGCTCTTGATGGCCGACGGCAGCAATTCCGTTCGCCCGACGGTGCTTGCGATCGACATCGACCGCTACAAGCAGGTCAACGATCTCTTGGGCATTGCCGCCGGCGACAACATCCTGATCGCACTGACGCGGCGCCTGCGCCGGCTGCTGCGCCCGCAGGACACGCTGGCTCGTCTCGGTGGCGACCAGTTCGGCCTGATCCTGATGTCCGAGCGCGATCCCGCCAAGGTTGCCGACTTCGCCGACGCGGTGAGCAAGGCAATCATGGTGCCGCTCAACTACGGCAACCGCGAAATCAACCTCACCGCATCCATCGGGCTCGTCTCGTGGCTCGACCAAGAACAGAGTGCTGCCGGGCTTCTCGATGATGCCGAGCTCGCCATGTTCCGGGCCAAGAAGGAAGGCGGCAACCGCGTCGAGCCGTTCCGCCCGGCCTTCCGCACCTCCGGTTCGGACCGCATGCAGCTCGAAGCCGATCTGAAGAAGGCAATCGAGCGCAAGGAACTCTCGCTCGTCTACCAGCCGATCGTGCGGCTGAACGATGCCGAGATCGCCGGCTTCGAGGCCCTCATGCGCTGGGACCACCCCAAGCGCGGCAACATCTCGCCGACGGAGTTCATCCCGATCGCCGAGAATTCCGACCTCATCAACCAGCTCGGCATGTTCGCCTTCGACCGGGCGACGAGCGACCTGACGGAATGGCAGCTGCAGACCGGCGACCTGCCGATCTTCGTCTCGATCAACCTTTCGAGCGCGCAGCTGCTCAACAACGAGCTTTATGACGACGTCCGCGCCATCCTCACCAAGAACCGCTGCGATCCGGGCAAGGTGAAGATGGAGCTGACGGAATCGCTCGTGATGGAAAATCCGGAGCAGGCCCGCCTCGTCCTCGAAAAGCTGAAGGAAGCGGGTCTCAAGCTCGCGCTCGACGACTTCGGCACGGGCCACTCGTCGCTCTCCTACCTCACCCGCTTCCCCTTCGACACGATCAAGATCGACAAGGCGCTGGTGCGTGACCCGAGCGACAAGCGCGGCATCCTCCTGCGCTCCGTCATCACCATGGCGCGCGAGCTCGACATGCAGGTGGTGGCCGAAGGCATCGAATCCGAGGATGACGCGATCCAGTTGTCGCAGATGGGCTGCGACTACGGACAGAGCTTCCTCTTCGGTCCGCCGATCGGCTCGGAATCGATCCAGCGACTGCTCAAGGAACGCTTTCCGCTGATGAAGCGGGCGTAATCGCCAAGGCGACGCCACTCAGCGCGCAGACCAACGCCTTAAGGCCCGTCGGTAACAATCCGGCGGGCTTTTCGTTTCTGCGTCAAGGATCTGGAAGAGAGCGGTCGCGCCGCCAATCAGGCGTGGCCGGCATCCATGGAGAGCATCGCGGCTGAAACACCCATCAGCGCCAGCGCCCGATCGTATTTGTCGTCGAGCGCCTTGTCGAAGATCAGCTCGTCGCGCGCCGGGCATGTGAGCCAGCCGTTCTGGGTGATTTCCGCTTCCAGCTGCCCCGGTCCCCACCCGGCGTAGCCGAGCATCATTGTTGCGCGCACGGGCCCCTGCCCACGCGAAATGGCACGGACGATGTCGAGCGTCGCCGTCAGGCAGATATCGTCGCTGACGGGAATGCTGGAGTCGCTCAGATAATCGTCGGAATGCAGCACGAAGCCGCGCCCGGTCTCGACCGGACCGCCCGCCTGGATCTGGAAATCCCGTGTTACCTGGGGAAGCCGGATCGCCTCATCCTCATCGAGAAGATCAAGGTGAAGCAGCACGTCCGGGAAGGTCAGTTGCTGTGGCCGGTTGAGAATGAAGCCCATGGCGCCATCGTCCGAATGGGCGCAGATGAAGATGACCGTGCGGGCGAAATTGGCGTCAAACATCCCGGGCATGGCGATCAGGAACTGACCGTCAAGAAAGCCTCGCTCGCGTCTCTTTTGCGCCATCGGAGTAGCCATCATGCGAACAGCCTATCAATTCGCCGCGAAATGAAAAGCGCCTCAGCGTCGCGGCCCATAATTATTGCACGCACGGCGTTCACTTCGCCGTGTCCGATCAAGCAATTATGATCGTTGCTTCCGTCGCAGCGTCTGGAGCGGTTTTGGCAAAAGCGATATTGCTTGCCGTATGATCCAGTGCTTCACACACCAGAAAATGGCCCAGTTCATCGGCGCGGCAAGCCTGGCTGGCTGTTTTTTTCTCCCCTTCGGCGCCAACGCGGCCACCAGCGAGTGGGTCACCTCCCCCGGCGGCATGATCCGTCTGGTCGCCGCCCAGCCCAAAGAGGACGGCACGATCCCGGCAACACTGGAGGTCAAGCTCAACCCTGGCTGGAAGACCTATTGGCGCGAACCCGGTGCAAGCGGCATTCCCCCGCAGGTGACGCTCGACCCGAAAGGCGGCGTGGAGCTGGAAAAGATCGGCTTCCCAGTGCCGAAGACGTTTGACGACGGCGTCGTGCGCTACATCGGCTATGACAAGCCGGTCGCCTTCCCGCTGACATTGAAGCGCCTCCACGGCAGCGGCGACGTTACCATTCGCGCCTCCGTTTTCCTCGGCATCTGTGAGGACATCTGCATTCCGGTGCAGGGCGAGCTCACGCTCGCAATCAAGCAAGGCGGCTTCGACAATCCGCTCGACGGCGCGCGGATCGACGATGCCGTGGCTGCACTGCCGGAGGCGCCGTCCACGGATTTCGCAGTCACCGCGAGCCGCTACGACGCCGAAAAGGCGATGATGCATCTGTCGGTTCGCCTACCCGCCGACCACAAGGATCCGGAAGTCTTCCTCGCCGGGCCTTCGGGCATTTCGTTCGGCAAGCCCGAGATCCAGCCTGCCGGCGACAGGGCGTTGAACGCAGCCGTTCCGGTGAGGCTCACGGGCAAGGACAGGGAACTCAAAGGCAAGCCGATCGTTTTGACTGTGCGCGCCCAGGGCCGCAGCATGGAGACGACCCTTGCCTTTGATTAGGGCGCATCTATAGTCCGCCGAGTTCTCCGACAAGTGCGGAGAAGCGAGACGCAAGCAACGCAAGGAGAGTGCCGTGACCATTGCCGTCGGAGACAAGCTGCCAGCCGCAACCTTCAAGGAAAAGACCGCCGACGGTCCCGTCGAGGTCACCACCGATCAGCTCTTTGCCGGCAAGCGCGTCGTGCTCTTCGCCGTCCCGGGCGCATTCACGCCCACCTGCTCGCTTAACCACCTGCCCGGCTATCTCGAAAACCGCGACGCGATCCTTGCCCGCGGCGTCGACGACATCGCCGTCGTCTCGGTCAACGACCTGCATGTGATGGGCGCCTGGGCAACCACTTCGGGCGGCATGGGCAAGATCCACTTCCTCTCAGACTGGAACGCCGCCTTCACCAAGGCGCTCGGCATGGATATCGACCTGTCGGCCGGCACGCTCGGTGTGCGCTCCAAGCGCTATTCGATGCTCGTAGAGGACGGCGTGGTAAAGTCGCTCAATCTTGAGGAAAGCCCCGGCCAGGCGACCGTTTCGGGCGCTGCCGCGATGCTCGAGCAGCTCTGAGCACAGAAGCAAGTGCACATGGAAACGGGCCTCGACGGCCCGTTTTTCATTTCACCAGAAGCGAGCCCAAACCACGTTTCTTCTTGTAGGGTTCCATGCCCTTGCGCGCGAGTTCGTCTGCGCGCTCGTTCTCCGGATGGCCGGCATGGCCCTTGACCCAGTGCCAGGTCACCTTGTGCCGCCGGTTGGCCTCGTCCAGCCGCTGCCAGAGCTCGCCGTTCTTCACCGGCTTCTTGTCCGCGGTCTTCCAGCCGTTCTTCTTCCAGCCGTGGATCCACTTGGAGATGCCGTCCATCACATACTTGCTGTCGGTGTAGAGATCGACCTCGCAGGCGCTCTTCAGCGCGTCGAGCGCCGAGATCGCCGCCAGCAGTTCCATGCGGTTGTTGGTGGTTTCGGCCTCACCGCCGGAGAGTTCCTTTTCCACCTCGCCATAGCGCAGCACAGCGCCCCAGCCGCCCGGTCCAGGATTGCCCGAACAGGCGCCGTCGGTGAAGATGTCGATATGTTTCATGCCTGGCCCCCGTCGCGGCGCAGGCCGTATTCGGCGCTGGACGCAATCGCGCGGTGGAAGCGGATCTTCGTCAGATATTCGAGCGGATCCTTCTTGACCACGAGCGCGCCGGCCGGCGTCATCAGCCAGTCGTAGAGCCGCGTCAGGAAAAAGCGCAGCGCCGAGCCGCGGCAAAGCAGCGGCAGGGCGTCGACCTCGGCCGGTGTCAGCTTGCGCACGCTCTCGTAGCCCGAAAGCATCGCCATGCCCTTGGTGATGTTATAGGAGCCGTTCTTCTCGAAGCACCAGGAATTGAGGCATACGGCGACGTCATAGGCGAGATAGTCGTTGCAGGCGAAGTAGAAGTCGATGAGCCCGGACAGCTGGTCGCCGAGGAAGAAGACGTTGTCCGGGAAGAGATCGGCGTGGATGACGCCTTCCGGCAGCGATTTCGGCCACTGGCGCTCCAGATGTTCGAGCTCGGCCGAGATCTCGTCCTTGAGACCGGCCTGAACCTCGTCGGCGCGCGCTTCGGAATTGACCCAGAGCGGCCGCCAGCCGCCGACCGAAAGCGCATTGGTGCGCTTCAGCGCAAAACCCTCGCCGGCGACATGCATGGCCGCCAGCGCCTTGCCCACTTCGTGGCAGTGCCTGGCTTCGGGCTTTCTCAGCCACATGCCTTCAAGGAAGGAGATGACGGCGGCAGGACGACCCGAGAGCTCGCCGAGCAGCTCGCCGTCGGAACGTGGTAGCGGCAGCGGGCAGGACAGACCACGCTCGGCCAGATGATGCATGAGGCCCAGGAAGAACGGCAGGTCGCCGGCATTCACGCGCTTTTCGTAGAGCGTGAGGATGTAGGAGCCCTTGGTCGTGTGCAGCAGGAAATTGGAGTTCTCGACGCCCTCGGCGATCCCCTTGTAGGAGGTCAGCTGGCCGACGTCATAGGCGGTGAGAAAACGGGCGAGATCGTCTTCCGTGATATCGGTGTAAACGGCCAAGGGTGTCCACTCTCAAGAAAATGCGGGCAGGAAATGCGGCTTATTCGCCGTTGACGAAG
Organism: Ensifer sp. ZNC0028; assembly: GCF_000799055.1. Taxonomy (NCBI): domain Bacteria; kingdom Pseudomonadati; phylum Pseudomonadota; class Alphaproteobacteria; order Hyphomicrobiales; family Rhizobiaceae; genus Ensifer; species Ensifer sp. ZNC0028. The sequence goes on along the minus strand of NZ_JTLA01000085.1, from coordinate 42,786 downwards.
GCCATGTCGGCAGCCGTCAGCGGCACGTGGCGGATCTCGCGGTTGACGAGGAAGTTCTCGTTTTCCTCGACCGTATCGGCGAGTTCCACGGAAGCTTCGTAGCGTTCGCGAAACGCCTCGATGATCTCGTTGACGATCACTTCCGGCGCAGACGCACCGGCCGACAGGCCCACCGTAGAGATATCGCCGATTTCATCCCAGTCGATTTCCGACGCCCGCTGGACCAACACGGATTTTTTCGCGCCGGCTCTCAGCGCCACTTCTACGAGGCGCTTGGAATTGGACGAGTTGGGCGCACCGACGACGAGGAACAGGTCGCAGCCGGGGGCTGCCTGCTTCACCGCTTCCTGGCGGTTGGTGGTGGCGTAGCAGATCGAATCGGCGGCGGGCGCCGTGAGGTTCGGAAAACGCTCGTGCAGCCGCTTGATGACGCCGGCGGTGTCGTCGACCGACAGCGTCGTCTGGGTGACGAAACCGAGGTTGTCCGGGTCCGGCGGCTGGTAGACGTCGGCATCCTCGACGGTCTCGACCAGCGATACCGTTCCTTCCGGCAATTGGCCCATGGTGCCGATCACTTCGGGATGGCCGGCATGACCGATCAGGACGACGTGGCGACCGAGGCGATTGTGGCGCATGGCCTGCTTGTGGACCTTGGAGACCAGTGGACAGGTGGCGTCGAGATAGAACAGGTTGCGGGCATCCGCGTCGGCGGGCACCGACTTCGGCACACCGTGCGCCGAAAAGACGACCGGCTGCTTGCGGTGTTCCGGCGGGATCTCGTCGAGCTCTTCAACGAAGATCGCACCCTTGGCTTCGAGACCTTCGACGACGTATCGATTGTGGACGATCTCATGGCGGACATAGACCGGCGCGCCGAATTCCTTCAGCGCCAAGACGACGATCTGGATCGCGCGGTCGACGCCGGCGCAGAAGCCGCGCGGGCCGCAAAGGCGGATGGTGATCGGGGATTTTTCTGCCGCTGATGATGCCATGGATCAGGATGCCATTAGGAGGAAAACGAGCGCTGCGATCGCCGGGCCGCCCTGGATGAGGAGGATACGCGGCTTGACCGACCACGCGCCATATATAGCGGCAACGACCACGCACACAAGGAAGAACACCTTCAGCTGGATGGCAAAGGCGGCTTCCGCCTGGACCAACGACCAGAACAGGCCGGCGGCGAGAAAGCCGTTGTAGAGCCCCTGGTTGGCCGCGAGCACCCGTGTCGTCTCGGCCTGCTCGGCCGTCATGCGGAACACGGCCCTTCCCTTCGGCCCGGTCCAAAGGAACATTTCCAGCACCAGGAAACCGATATGCAGCAAGCCGGTCAAAGCAATCAGTGTGTTCGCGATGATCGTCACGTTGCCTCCGCTGCCGTTCGTCACGCACGGTTAGCATGACGGTAAACCCGCGGCTATCGCCCGCGCCGCATTGCATAGATGCCGCTGACCAGCACCAGAGCCGCTGCCAGCCCATACCACGTCAGCGCATATTGCAGGTGGTTGTTGGGCAGGTCGAACTGGGTCACACCGCCAATCGGCAGACCGCCCGGATTGGGCGTCGCATCGGCATCGACGAACAACGGCACGACCTTGTCGGCGGGAAGGCCGACCGAAGACGCCATCGTGTCGAGGTCCTTCCAGTAGAAGATGTTCTTGGCGAGATCGTTGTCCGGAACGAGCGACGACGGCTTTCCGTCAAGCTTCGGCCTTGCAAGACCATGAATGCCGACGAAGGCGGGAAGCTCGCCGGCAAGCCGGGTCGAGGAATCCTTCTGCTCGAAAGGCACGAAACCGCGATTGACGAAGAGAAAGCGGCCGTCGTCCAACCGTAGCGGCGTGAAGACGTAATAGCCGGTGCGGCCATTGAAAGTCGCGAAGAAATGCCGCTCCTTGCTATGGTCGAACCCGCCAGTCACCGTGACGGTGCGGTAGTCGATGTCGCCGCCATCGGCGAGGATCTTCTCGATCTCGGCAAGTGTCGCCGGTGGTGCAGACCTGCGCTCGGCCATGGCCGAAAGCAGGCCTTCCTTCCACTGCAGCCGCTGCATCTGCCAGGTGCCGAGCGAGACGAGAATGGCAAATGTCGCGACGAGCAGCAGCAACGTGCCGATGCGACCGATCAGGCCGCTCTTTTTCCTGGTCGCGATCTCAGCCACGGTCGATCTCGCCCGGACGCGCATTGTTGCGGAATTGCAGGTTGATCAGGATGCCCTTGAGCATCCGCGTCAGGCCGAGGCTGAAGATCACCGCAAGCGGGATCCACAGGATGAAGTGTAGCCAGAGCGGTGGGTTGAAGTTGACCTCAGCCCAAAGCGCCGCGCCGACGACAATGAAGCCGACGATCAGGATCACGAACACGACAGGGCCATCGCCGGCATCGGCGAACTTGTAGTCGAGATCACAGCTCGCACAGGACGGCTTGACCTTCAGAAACCCGTCGAAAAGCTTGCCCTGGCCGCAGCGCGGGCAAAGCCCCTTGATCCCGGTCATTACCGGGTCAACCGGCGGGAAATGTGCCTTGTCTTCACTCACGGCTTGATCTCGATTGGCGTGTTGTTGGGCACCATGGCCCAGATTTCTTCCATTTCGGCATTGGTAACGGCAATGCAGCCATTCGTCCAATCGAAGCGCTGCGTCAAAAAGGCCAGCCAGCCGAAATAATTGGGCTGGCCATGGATCATGATCATGCCGCCGGGATCGACGCCGCTTGCGGCGGCGGCCGAGACATCGGCCGGCGCCGGATAGGAGACGTGAATGGACTTGTAGTAGCCGCTGCCGGGGTTGCGCCAGTCGAGCGAATAGAGCCCTTCCGGCGTCTTCTGGTCCCCCTCCTGGCGCTTGTGGCCAATGGGGTTGCCGCCGAGCGCAACCGTGTATTCACGGATCACCTGGTCCCCTTGGAAGAGCTGCAACAGCCGCCGTTCCTTGTGCACGACCACTTTGTCCGCGTTGTCGGCGGCCGCGGCCGGCAAACAGCCGGATACCAAAAGCGCCGCCGCCACCAAGCCCAACCTCATTTCCGTCACCCCTCGAGCCGTCCTGTGGGCACACCACCAAAAGAACAAGGCGGCTGCATGACTGCAACCGCCTTGTCGAAACGAGCGTAGGCTTTATTCGCTTACATGTGAGCGACAGGCGCGCCCCAACCACCCCAGATGTAGATGGAGAAGAAGAGGAACAGCCAGACGACGTCAACGAAGTGCCAGTACCAGGCGGCCGCCTCGAAACCGAAGTGCTGCTTCGGGGTGAAATCGCCACGCAGCGCACGGATCAGGCAGACGAGCAGGAAGATCGTGCCGACCAGGACGTGGAAGCCGTGGAAGCCGGTCGCCATGAAGAAGGTCGCGCCGTAGATCGAGTCCTTGAAGGCGAACGGAGCGTGAGCATATTCGTAAGCCTGGACGTAGGAGAACAGCACGCCGAGCGCGACCGTCAGCGCCAGACCGTTGACCAGGCCCTTGCGGTCGTTGTGCAGCAGCGCGTGGTGCGCCCAGGTCACCGTCGTGCCGGAAAGAAGCAGGATGACGGTGTTGTAGAGCGGCAGGTGCCAGGGATCGAGAACCTCGATGCCCTTCGGCGGCCAGACGCCGCCGGTGAAGGCGGTGCGGGTTGCCTGGATGGCTTCGCCCGGGAACAGGCTGGCATCGAAATAAGCCCAGAACCAGGCGACGAAGAACATCACTTCCGAAGCGATGAACATGATCATGCCGTAGCGCAGGTGCAAGGCAACGACGCGGGTGTGGTGACCCTCATGCGCTTCCTTCACGGTGTCCGACCACCAGCCGTACATGGTGTAGAGAACGATGATGAGGCCTGCGAGCAGGATCCAGACGTTTGCGAACTCGAGGCCGAAGATCTTCAGCGAGCTGCCCGACAGATAGCGCATGTAGCAGATGCCGCCGAACGCCATGACAAAGGCGCCGATCGAGGCAAGCAGCGGCCAGGGGCTTGGGTCAATGATGTGGTAGTCGTGATTCTTCTGATGCGCACCGGCCATGTCAGTAATCCCCGAAATGTCTCTCTCTCGTCGCCCTTCCGGCATAGCCGAAAAGGACCTCCATTCAAAGTTTGTTCTCTTCCGTCTTCACCTGCGCGACCGGCTTAGACGGTTCGCGCGGATAGAAGGTGTAGGAAAGCGTCAACGTCTTGATGTCCTTGGTCTCCACCGCCTTGACCATGTCCGGATCGACGAAGAATACCACTGGCATCTCCATCTCCTCTCCCGGCTGCAAGGTCGTCTCGGTGAAGCAGAAGCACTGTACCTTGTTGAAGTAGGCGCCCGCCTGCATCGGCGTGACGTTGAACGTCGCCTGACCCGTCGTCGGCTTCGACGACAGGTTCTTCGCCTTGTACATCACCTGCACCGTTTCACCGATGCGGATGTCGATGTCGCGCTGGACCGGCTTGAACTCCCAGGGCAGGCCGCCCGAGGTGTTCGCGTCGAAGGTGACCTTCACCTTCTCGTCCAGGATGACGTCGGACGCCTGCTCGACGCGCTGCGTCGTGCCGTTGTAGCCGGTGACGCGGCAGAACATGTCGTAAAGCGGCACGGCCGCATAGGCCATGCCGACCATGCCGCCAACGAAGGCCAGGCAAGTGCCCACGACGACGCGGTTGGAGCGCTGCGAGCTTGTGGTCTGCGGTGAATTCGTCATGCCATCCCGCCTCAGTTGACCATGCCGTTGCCGAACTTGATCAGCGTGACGATGTAGAACAGGACGACGAGACCGAAGAGGACGAAGCCGAGCGCGATGTTGCGGCCGCGGCGCGATTTCTTCTGGGCATCAGTGAGCTTGACGGTTTCCATCAGGCAATACTCCCGGCATTCAGCCAGATATTGACGATCAGGTGGTCCGCCATCAGGGCGGAGAAGATCACGAAAAGATACATGATCGAGAAGGCAAAGAGTTTCTTGGCCGGCAGCATGCGCTCGTCCGTCTCCGGCATGCGCAAGACGCCGATCGAGTACCACACGAAGCCGAGGCCGAGAGCCGCTGCGACTGCGCCGTAACCGATGCTCGCAAAACCGAGCAAGGTGGGACAGATGCCGATCAGTGCGGTCAGCACGGCGTAGATGACGATCTGCTTCTTGGTGGTCGCCTGGCCGCAGACATTCGGCATCATCGGCACGCCGACGGCGCCGTAGTCGCCCATCTTGAAGAGCGCGAGCGCCCAGAAGTGCGCCGGGGTCCATAGGAAGGTGATGAGGAAGAGAACGATGCTTTCGACCGATACGGCGCCGGTCACGCAGGCCCAGCCGATCATCGGCGGGAAAGCGCCGGCAGCACCGCCGATGACGATGTTCTGCGGCGTCGAACGCTTCAGCCACATCGTGTAGATGACCACGTAGAAGAAAATGGTGAAGGCGAGCAACCCGGCTGCGAGCCAATTGACGGCGAGCCCGAGGATCATCACAGAAAAGGCAGACAGCGTCAGACCGAAAGCCAGCGCTTCCTGCGGCAGGATCTTGCCGGCCGGGATCGGGCGCTTGGCGGTACGGGTCATGACCGCGTCGATGTCGGCGTCATACCACATGTTCAGCGCGCCCGAGGCGCCAGCGCCGACGGCGATGCACAGGATGGCGATGAAACCGATGAAAGGATTGATATGTCCTGGTGCGAGCACCAGCCCGGCGAACGCCGTGAAGACGACCAGGGACATGACACGCGGCTTCAGAAGCTCGAAGTAATCGCGCGCAGAGGCTTCGGACAGGCGCGGTACGCCTTCCATGCCGACTGCTTCGTGATTGTCGATGACCGTCATGTCTTGTCCCTGCAAAAGTCCCGGCCGCAAGGGCCGTGTGTCGCCGGTTTCCCGGCGGGGTGAAGCCGCCGGAAACGGCGGCTTCTGTTCGTTGCCCGTCACTTGATGCGCGGGAGCTGTTCCCACTGGTGGAACGGCGGCGGCGAAGACAGCTGCCATTCCAGAGTGTTCGCACCCTCGCCCCACGGATTGTCGCCAGCGACGCGCTTCTTGGCGAAGGCTTCGAAGACGCCGAAGAGGAAGATCAGGACACCGACGGCTGCGACGTAGGAGCCGTAGGACGAAACCATGTTCCAGCCGGCATAGGCATCCGGATAGTCGATGTAACGGCGCGGCATGCCTGCGAGGCCGAGGAAGTGCTGCGGGAAGAAGATCAGGTTCACGCCGATGAACATGACCCAGAAGTGCAGCTTGCCGACGAACTCGGAGTACATGTAGCCGGTCATCTTCGGGAACCAGTAGTACCAAGCCGCGAAGATTGCGAAGACGGCGCCGAGCGACAGAACGTAGTGGAAGTGAGCAACCACGTAGTAGGTGTCGTGCAGCGAGCGGTCGAGGCCGGCGTTGGCGAGCTGAACGCCCGTAACGCCACCGACGGTGAACAGGAAGATGAAGCCGATCGCCCAGACCATCGGGGTCGTGAAGCGGATCGAACCACCCCACATCGTCGCGATCCACGAGAAGATCTTAACACCGGTCGGAACAGCGATGACCATCGTCGCGAAGACGAAGTAGCGCTGCGTGTCGAGCGACATGCCGACGGTGTACATGTGGTGAGCCCACACGATGAAGCCGACGGCGCCGATCGCGACCATGGCGTAGGCCATGCCGAGGTAGCCGAAGATCGGCTTGCGCGAGAAGGTGGAAACGATGTGGCTGACGATGCCGAAGCCCGGCAGGATCAGGATGTACACTTCCGGGTGACCGAAGAACCAGAACAGGTGCTGGAACAGGATCGGGTCGCCGCCGCCTTCAGGCGCGAAGAAGGCCGTGCCGAAGTTGCGGTCGGTGAGCAGCATGGTGATGCCGCCTGCCAGAACCGGCAGCGAGAGCAGAAGCAGGAACGCGGTGATCAGAACCGACCAGGCAAAGAGCGGCATCTTGTGCAGCGTCATGCCCGGAGCGCGCATGTTCAGGATCGTGGTGATGAAGTTGATCGCACCGAGGATCGAGGACGCGCCGGCAATGTGCAGGCCGAGGATGACGAAGTCCATCGCCGGTCCTGGCATGCCCGATGTCGAGAATGGCGGATAGATCGTCCACCCTCCCCCTGCACCATAGGCACCGGCCGGACCTTCGACGAACATCGAAAGTAGCACGAGCAGGAAGGCCGGAATGATCAGCCAGAAGGAGATGTTGTTCATGCGCGGGAACGCCATGTCCGGCGCACCGATCATGATCGGAACCATCCAGTTGGCGAAGCCGCCGATCAGCGCCGGCATGACCATGAAGAAGATCATGATGAGCGCGTGCGCGGTCGTGAACACGTTGAACATGTGCTTGCCGCCGTCGATGGCAGCATCGCCCTCGAAGCCGTAAACCATCTGCGCCAGACCGTGGAAGATCTGGATGCCCGGCTCCTGCAGCTCGGCGCGCATGAAGATGGACAGCGTGCCACCGATGATGCCCGCGAAGATCGCGAAGATCAGGTAGAGCGTACCGATGTCCTTGTGGTTGGTCGACAGGAACCAGCGCTGGAAGAAGCTCAAAGGCTTGTGCGCATGGTCTGCGTGGCCATGATCGGAGTGATCATGGCGTTGGTCTTGATGAACGGCTGTTCCAGCCATGGGTCGAGCTCCCCTTCCGATTACTGTGCGGCGTTAGCGGCGACGTCGACGGTCTTGGCCGAGTCGATGGACGCCATGAGCGCCTTGTTCGCATCGCCAACATTCGTTGCGGCGGCTGCGAGCCAGGTGTCGTATTTTTCCTGCGAAACCACGCGGATGGCGATCGGCATGTAAGCGTGGTCCTTACCGCAGAGCTCGGAACACTGGCCGTAGTAAAGACCTTCGCGCTCGGCCTTGAACCAGGTTTCGTTCAGGCGGCCGGGAACGGCATCGATCTTCACGCCAAAGGCAGGCATTGCAAATGCATGGATCACGTCAGCAGCGGTGACGAGAACGCGAACCGTCTTGCCGACCGGCACGACGACTTCGTTGTCGACGGCGAGCAGGCGCGGATATTCTTTCTTGTCTTCCTTGCCGAGCGTCGCGCGGTCTTCTTCCTTCATCATGATGCTGTCGAAGGTGAGCGGGCTTTCGCCGACTTCATACTCGTAGGACCAGTACCACTGGTTGCCGGTCGCCTTGAGCGTCAGGTCCGGATTGGCCGGCGGCGTCAGCTGCGCGGTCAGGAGCTGGAAGGACGGGATCGCGAGGAAGAGAAGGATGACGACCGGACCGACGGTCCAGACGACTTCGATCGCGGTGTTGTGGCTGGTCTTGGACGGAACCGGGTTCGCGCTTTCGCGGAACTTGATCACAACGATGATCAATAGGAGGAGAACGAAAAGTGTAATCGGAATGATGAACCACAGGGTATAATGTTCAAACCACGTGATTTCTTCCATGATGCCCGTAGCGGCCGACTGAAAGTTCGTCTGCCATTCGACAGGCTTGTCAGCAAAGGCGCTCGAAGCAAAAAGCAGACAGGCAAGCGCTGCCAGAACTGCATAAGCCTTGTTTTTCACAATGTGTCTCCCCAATGCGCTTGATCAGGATCAAACCGGAACGCAGAATCCCTGCGATACTGCTGCGCTTCAAACCACAGTTTGTCCGATGCCGCAACATCTGACCAATCAACCCCATGCGGCATTTTTGCACAAACGTTGCTTTTCACACAGGCACCCCTCGAAACCCGTGGCGAAACCACCTATAGGGGCTGTTCTGCGCGCTTGGCGATCCGATTGCACAGCGCTTTGACGGCGGCGCGCCGGATAGGGCGCCGAACCCGCCCAATTTCCGCCATATGGCGCTGGAATGTGCCCCGCAGGGCTTTTCATTTATTCCTGCGCACTTCAAGAATAGCCCTGATGATTCGACGTTTTGAGGTTTACATGGGCCTGCCCCTCTTTTCCCGACTGTCGGCCTTCGCCGCCTTCGGCCTTGCCGTTCTCGCTCTCCCGGCCCAGAGCCTGGCCCAGCAGCCCGCCGGAACACCCGGCACGGTCAAGTCCAACCATGGCGCGTGGTCGATCGTCTGCGATCAGCCGCCGGGCGCTTCCGCCGACCAGTGCGCGCTGATGCAAAACGTCATCGCCGAAGACCGGCCGGAAGTCGGCCTTTCGGTGGTCGTTCTGAAGACGGCGGATCGCAAGGCCAAGATCCTGCGCGTGCTCGCTCCGCTCGGCGTGCTTCTGCCGAACGGCCTCGGCCTCAACGTCGACGGCAAGGATATCGGCCGCGCCTATTTCGTGCGCTGCTTCTCCGACGGCTGCTACGCGGAAGTGGTGCTCGAGGACGAACTCCTGAAGACCTTCCGCTCCGGCGCAACCGCGACCTTCATCGTCTTCCAGTCGCCCGAGGAAGGCATCGGCATTCCCGTCGACCTCAAGGGTTTCGGCGAAGGCTACGACGCGCTGCCCTGATCGGCGACATATTCAAAGACAAACAAAGAGCCGCGCTTCGAGCGCGGCTTTTTTGTTGGCGAGTATAAAGACAAAGCCCGGATCGATGATCCGGGCTTGATACATTGCGGAAGCGACGCGTCGTTAGATGATATCGGTCCCGACGATGTTGATACCGAAGCCCTCGAGCCCGACATAGTGGCGTTCGCGCGAAGCGAGCAGCCTGATGGAACTGATGCCGAGATCCTTCAGGATCTGCGCGCCGAGGCCGATTTCCAGCCACTCGTTTTCACGGGCCTGCGCCTCGTCGTGGGCCTCGCGGTCGTGCTTGCCTTTGCGCGCCGTCTGCGACACGCCGACGCCAACCGAGCCTTCGCGCAGATAGACGATGACCCCCCTGCCCTCGTCGGCAATGCGCTTCATGATGCGGTCGATCTGGCAGTCCTTGCCGAAGACGTCGGCGCCGACGTTTTCGAGATGCAGGCGAACCGGGATGTCGACGCCGTCACGGATATCGCCGAAGACGACGGCGAGATGCTGCATCGGATCCCAGGGCAGCGCATAGGAATGCCCCTTGGCCGCACCGTAGGGCGTCTCGATATCGAAGGAACCGCCATGCTCGATCAGGGTTTCCTTGCGCTGGCGGTAGGCGATGAGGTCGGCGACGGAAACCTGCTTCAGGCCATGGGTGTCGGCGAAGCTCGCCACCTGCGGCCCGCGCATGACCGTGCCGTCGTCATTGACGAGTTCGCAGATGACGCCGATCGGCGGCAGGCTGGCAAGCCTGCAGAGGTCGACGGCGGCTTCCGTGTGGCCGGAGCGCATGAGAACGCCGCCTTCGCGCGCGACCAGCGGAAAGATGTGACCGGGGCGAACGAAATCCGTGGGACCGACATTGGGATTGGCGAGGTTGCGAACCGTCAGCGTGCGGTCGTCGGCGGAAATGCCGGTCGTCGTGCCGTGCTTGAAATCCACCGAGACGGTGAAGGCCGTCGTATGGGCGGAATCGTTTTCGGCCACCATGGCGTTGAGGTTCAGGCGCTTGGCCTCCTCGCGCGGCATCGGCGTGCAGACGATGCCCGAGGTGTGGCGCACGATGAAGGCCATCTTTTCCGGCGTGCAGTGCACCGCCGCGACGATCAGGTCGCCCTCGTTCTCGCGGCCGTCGTCATCGGTGACGACGACGATTTCGCCGGCCTCGAAAGCGCGGATGGCATCGACGACACGCTTCTGATCATAGGACATGGTGTTCTTCCCGAATTTGTCTGGGCCGGCTGAAGCCGAATTACTTGAGGCGGCCGGTCTGGCCGCGGTCACGCAGGTAGTGATCCGCGATCGTGCAGGCAAGCATCGCCTCGCCGATCGGCACGGCACGGATGCCGACGCACGGATCGTGGCGCCCCTTGGTGCGCACGTCGACCTCGTTGCCGTCGCTGTCGACCGAGCGCCGTTCTGTGAGGATCGACGAGGTCGGCTTGATGGCGAAACGCGCGATTACGGGCTCGCCGGTGGCGATGCCACCGAGAATACCGCCAGCATGGTTCGACAGGAAGACCGGCTTGCCATCGGCACCGATGCGCATCTCGTCGGCATTCTCCTCGCCGGTGATTTCGGCCGCACCGAAGCCGTTGCCGATCTCGACGCCCTTGACGGCGTTGATCGACATCAGGTTCGAGGCGATGTCCTGGTCGAGCTTGGCATAGATGGGCGCACCGATGCCGGCGGGCACGCCCTCGGCCACCACTTCGACGACGGCACCGATCGAGGATCCCGACTTGCGGATGCCATCGAGATATTCTTCCCAGACCGGCACGATCTCCGGATCCGGCGCGAAGAAGGGGTTGTTTTCGACCTCGGCCCAGTCCCAGTTGGCGCGGTTGATCTTGTGCTTGCCGATCTGCACGAGTGCACCGCGCACGACGAGCCCCGGCACGACCTTGCGAGCGATACCGCCAGCAGCCACACGTGCCGCCGTTTCGCGCGCCGACGAACGCCCGCCGCCGCGATAGTCGCGGATGCCGTATTTCAGATCATAGGTGTAATCGGCGTGGCCGGGACGGTAGCGCTTGGCGATCTCGGAATAGTCCTTCGAGCGCTGGTCGGTGTTTTCGATCAGCATCGAGATCGGCGTTCCGGTCGAGATCATCGTCTCGCCATCCTCGTCGAACATGACGCCCGAGAGAACCTTGACCAGATCGTCCTCGCGGCGCTGCGTCACGAAACGCGACTGGCCAGGTTTGCGCTTGTCGAGCCAGACCTGGAGCTCGGCGAGGGTGAAACGGATGCCGGGCGGGCAGCCGTCGATGACGCAGCCGAGCGCCGGCCCGTGGCTTTCGCCCCAGGTGGTTACGCGGAAGAGATGACCGAAAGTGTTATGCGACATGAAGGCAACCGACCCTAAGCAAGCAACGGCCGTACGTTTGTACGCGGATGCCCTCTCTTACTGCATAATTCCTCAAATCGATATCGATTTAAGGACAAAATTATGCAGCGCTTCAGAGTGCTACAGCGACCTTAGCGCGTCTTAGAAGACGCGCGGCGCTGTCGTGGAAAGCCGAAGACGGGGAAAGCCGAAGACGGGGAAAGACTTTTGCGACCCAGCGCGACGTCCTCGGTCACGATGCCAGGCGCAGACCCCGCTCGGTTGCGAAGGCGAGAAACTTCTCGGAGCTCAAGGGCCTCGCGAAGGCGTAGCCCTGCAGCACGTCGCAGCCGAGGATGCCGAGCATTTCGGCATGCGCCATCGTCTCGACGCCTTCGGCCACCGTCTCGATGTTGAGCGAGCGTGCGATCTCGATGATCGAGCGAACCAGCGCCTGTTCGCTGCGTGCGCTCAAGACCGGGACCACGAGCTGGCGGTCGATCTTCAGCCGCTTCGGCTTGATCTTCAACAGGCTGACGATCGAGGTGTGCCCGGTACCGAAATCGTCGACCTCGATGTCGATACCCAGTCGCTTGATACCCTCGATGTTGGTCGCGACGATATCGTCGCTCTCATCGAGGAAGATCGATTCCACCAGCTCGAAGCAGATCTGGCCGGGCGCAATGCTCAGGCCTTCAAGCGAAAGCAGCAGATCGTCGTCCTGAAGCCGCTTGGCCGAGACGTTGACCGAAATCTTGGGAACGCGCACGCCGGCGGCGGCCCAGCGCATCTGGTCCTTGAGGGCTTTCTCCAGAACCAGCCGGTCGAGCGCAGCGGTGACGTTGAGTTCGTCGGCGATCCCGAGGAAACGGTCCGGCGTCAGGATACCCTCGCGCGGATGCTTCCAACGCACCAGCGCCTCCACGCCGCAAAGCGCAAGCGAGGTCGCGTCGAACTGTGGCTGGTACCAGGGCTCGAATTCGTCCCGCTCGATGCCTTCGAGAATTTCATCGGCGATGCGTTTGGCGGTCACCACCTCCGCCTGCAACGTCTCGGTGAAGAACTGATAGCGGTTTCGGCCAGCTTCCTTGGCGCGATAGAGCGCGATGTCGGCGTTGACCAGCAGCTTGCGCGCGTCGATTTCCGGGCCTTCTCCGACCGCGACACCGATGCTGACACCGAAGCGGCAGGGAAACCCGTTATAGTCGACCGGCTGCCGCATTGCGGCGATGATGCGGTCGCAGCGCGGCGCAAGTGCAGCCTCTCCGACAACCCCGGTCACGGCAACCACGAATTCGTCGCCGCCGATGCGCGCGATGATATCGCCGGGCGAGGTGTTCGCTCTGAGGATCTCAGAGGCATGGACCAGCATGGCGTCGCCGGCGGCATGCCCGAGCGTATCGTTGATCTGCTTGAACCTATCGAGGTCGATATGAAGGATGGCGATGTCTTCCCGATCACCGTCGGGCGACGACGTCAGGCGCTCCAGCGCCTTGTCGAGCATGCGGCGGTTGCCAAGCCCGGTTAGCGGGTCGTGCAGCGCATTGTGCTCGATGCGCACGCGCGCCTGCTCCAGTTCGGCGTTTTTCGCGTCCGCCATCGCCTTTGCCGCGCGCAGCTGCTCGGTCATCAACACGTCGTCGGTGACATCGAGCGCCATGCCCACGAACTTGCGCGCACCATCGGGCGATACATGCAGCTTGCCGACCGAGCGGATGTGGCGGACGCCGCCGGTCGGCAGCACCACGCGTGCCTGATGCACATAGGTTTCATCGATCGCGATGGCGCGGTTGACGGCATCGAGCGCAGGCCGGCGGTCATCGGGATGAAGCGCAGTCAGCCACGTCTCCTCGTTGGTGATGCCGTCGGTGTAAACGAGACCGTAAAGCTGGTGCATGCGGTCGTCCCAATAGGTCAGGCCGCTGTCGAGATCGGCCTCCCACATGCCGCAGCGATAGGAATCGAGCGCCAGATCGAGCCGGCGCGACAGCAGTTCCAGATCCTGCTCACGCTCGTAGAGCCCCTTCAGCGCCTGTTCGAGTTCGTGGTTCTGCTGGTCGACCTGCGCCTTTGCGGCGCTCAGCCGCTCGTTTCTCGCCACGTCGTCGCTGACGTCCCAACTGATGCCGGTGACCTTGGCGCGTCCGTCGGCGCCGCGGTAGCTCGATCCGACATTGCGGATATGGCGCATCGTTCCATCGGGCAGGAGGACGCGATATTGCGACCGGTATTCCAGGCCATCGTCCAGGCTGCGGAAGAGCGCGTTGGCGGCAATGCCGATATCATCCGGATGCACCGTCGCCCGCCACTCATCATATGTCGGCTCGTCCACATGGGCCTCCAGCCCGTGCAGGTGAAACATCCGGTCGTCCCAGGAGCGCTGCTGGCTCTCGACGTCGATCTCCCAGATCCCGATCTTCGACGCGTCGAGCGCCAGGTTCAGGCGATGAGACAGCGTCATCACCTCCCCTTCCCGAGCCTTCAGCTTGGCGATGTTGCGCTGTCGCTCGTTGACGAGGCCGCCGGCCAGAAGGATCGGGATGACCACCACCGTGACGGCGGCAACGATCGCCATCTGGATGAAGCTGCTGTTTTCGGGAAGCTGCTTCCATCCGCCGACCGGCATGGCCGCAAGCTCCCACACGCCGCCGGCGAGCTCCAGCCGACGCTTGACCGGCGCGGCTCGAAAGAGAGCGTCGTCGCCGTAGAACGCATCCTGTATGCGCTCCGGCTCGGAAATGTCGCGGATCGCCAGATGAACGTCGATGTGGCGGTGATCCCGGGCCAGTTCCGGCGCTTCGCCGCCCGATTCGAGCAGGCGTGCCGCGCGGTAAAGCGCCTTCTCGTCGAGTATCGCCTCGACATAGCCCCAACGCTCCATGCGGCCCTGGATCTTGGAGAAGACCGGCAGGAACAGTTCGAAACCATTGCGGCCGCTCGGCAGCCGGATCGGGCCGATCATCACCGGCCTGACCGTCGAGGACGCGCGCTCGATGGCGTGTCTTGTCGCGCCGAATCGGTTGAAGTCGCTGCCGACGAACCATTGCTGGCTCTCGCGCGGAAAGGCGATCCGCACCACGCCACCCGGCGCTGCCGAAGCGCGCACCATCTGTGGGTTCTGCAGGAGGAGCTTCGTCGCCATGACAGTGAAGTCGTCTGACGTCATGGCCGGGTGGACGCCGATGCTGTTGGCAAAACCGTTCAGCGCCGCAATGCTGGTATTAACCTCCGATTGCAGCCGGTTGGCAATGAGGTTCAGTTCGTTCTCGACGTCGATCCGAAGGTCGTTCTGAAAATTCTCGCGATTTTGTCGCTCATAGACATGCCCGCCCGTAAAAACGACAAGGCCAGCGATCGCCGCCGGAATGAGCGACGGTTTCGCAAATCTGGCGGCGGCCCGAATGCGCTGGCGCAGAACGTCAATGATCTTCAATCTCTTCCCCTCGGTCCCCAACCAAAGGTAGCGAGCGAGTCTTAAGATTGGCTTTCGTCACGATTCCTTGGCAAACCCTATAATTCATGGGGAAACCACCCCGCCGATATCCGGAGTTCGGCCCCTGCCCGCTTGAAAAATACGGTATCGCCGTCCAGTCTCCAGAGTTCGGATAGACCATCAAAAAAAGCGGGGCGTCCGGCCAAAAGCCACGCCGCAAGGCAATTTTTGCCACAATCGGGGATCAAAGGGAGTGACAAGAATGTTCGCAGAAACGTTGAAGAGGGCAAGAAGAATGCGTTTTGTTATTGCCGCACTCATGGCCACCGCAGGGCTGCTCTCCCCCTTGTCCGCCCTGGCCGAAAGCGCCGACGTTGAAGCTACCATTACGGGTGTTGATACCGATAGGCTGAGCCTGTCGCTTGACGACGGCAAGAACTACCAGGCGCCCGAGGAATTCAATTTCGAAGGCCTGAAGGCCGGCGTAAAAGTTCTCGTCTTCTACACGGAAGTGGACGGCAAAAGGGTCATCAACGACCTCGAAATCGTTCAATAACAAGGCGTGGCCTTTCCTAGCGGCCACTGCACGGTTCGGACGAGCCGATTTTCACATTTCTGGAAGCAGGTTTCTCGGATGCCCCGCGCGCGGGCATCCATGTGAAGCGCATTGCGCGCCACCGCGCCAAACTACGCCCTAGGCTTCAGACCCAGCCGATGGCGTTGCCGGAGATCCGCAGAAGGCGGTCCTGCGGGATCGCCGCGGTCGCGGCCTCCTCAGCTTCCATTTCCCCGAAAAGCTTGAACAGCACACGAATGACGCCGCCATGACTGACGCAGACCGTCGGCTTCGTCACGTCCCTGAGCCAGGCAGCTATGCGCCAGGACAGGATTTCGTAGCTCTCGGCATCCTCACCGGGGGGAATGAAGTCCCACTTCACGGCGCGCCGTTCGGCGATCCGCTGCGGCGCCGAGCGCTTAAGTTCGGGCAGCGTGTGCCCTTCCCAATCGCCGAAGGAAACTTCCTTGAGCCGCTCGTCGGTGCGGTAGGCCTCCGGGTCGAGCCCCATGGCCCGACGGACACGCTCCATGGTCTCGCGGGTGCGGCCGAGCGGACTGGCGACGAAGTCGAAATGCCTGATATCGGCGCCGAGGATGCCTCCAAGCGCGACGCCGTTGCCGGTCGCCTGCTGGCGACCGAAGTCATTGAGAGGGATATCCTTTTGCCCCTGGAGCCGGCTTTCGGCGTTCCAGTCGGTCTGTCCGTGACGGATCACATAGATCAGCACAACATGTCTCCGGGCAGCAGGCTGCCGAATCCGACTTTGCGGTTCGGTCAGTCCTTGATCACGGAGATATCGGGCGCGTCCACTGCCTTCATGCCGACGACATGGTAGCCGCTGTCGGCGTGGTGCACTTCACCGGTGACCGAGCGCGACAGGTCCGAAAGCATGTAGAGGCCGACGTCGCCGACTTCCTCGATGGTGACGGTGCGGCGCAGCGGCGCGTTGTACTCGTTCCACTTGAGGATATAGCGGAAGTCGCCGATGCCTGAGGCAGCCAGCGTCTTGATCGGGCCGGCGGAAATCGCGTTGACGCGGATGTTCTTCGGGCCGAGGTCGACCGCGAGGTACTTGACGCTTGCTTCGAGCGCAGCCTTGGCGACACCCATGACGTTGTAGTTCGGCATGACCTTCTCGGCGCCGTAATAGGTCAGCGTCAGCATCGAGCCGCCGTCCGTCATCAGCTTTTCAGCGCGACGGGCAACCGAGGTGAAGGAGTAGACCGAGATCTGCATCGTCTTGGCGAAGTTGTCGGCCGAGGTATCGACGTAGCGGCCGGTCAGTTCGTCCTTGTCGGAAAAGCCGATCGCGTGCACCACGAAATCGATCTTGCCCCACTGCTTCTCGAGCGTATCGAAGACGGCATCGATGGAGGCTTCGTCGCTGACGTCGCAATGGCCGGCCATGAAGCCGTCGATTTCCGCAAGCAGCGGCTCGACGCGCTTCTTCAGAGCGTCGCCCTGATAGGTCAACGCAACTTCACCACCCTGCGCGTGGATGGCCTTGGCAATGCCCCATGCGATGGAACGGTTGTTTGCAACGCCCATGATGACGCCGCGCTTGCCCTTCATCAGACCGGATGCCTGAGCCATGGTAAGTCCCCAATACTATTCCAGCATCGGCGGGCGCCGGTGCCAAAGATCAAAAATGTCAAAGACGCCCCACGAGAACGGGTGCGGCAAAATGTCGAGAATTGCCTATGGCATAGCCGCAAGGGTGGTTCAAGCGCGGCTGAGATCAGGAACTGTTAGTCCCCGTAATATTGGGTCAATGTGTCAGCGAACTGTCACAAATGGCCTGTCACAGATAGAGGCCGTCGCGTTGCGACTTCATCAAATCGGTGATCTTGTCGTCGGGCGCCTCGGGCAGAACCAGTCGCAATTCGACCAGCAGGTCGCCATGCGTACCGTAAGCGCCGGGCATCCCCCTGCCCGCAAGACGGATGACCTTGTCCGAGCCGGACCAGGCCGGAACGACCACGGTAACCTGCCCGACCGGAGTTTCGAGCACCTGTTCGCAACCGAGCACAGCGCCCTGCAGGTCGACCGGCAAAGTGGTCATGAGATCAAGGCCGCGGGCGCGGAACGTCCCACCCTGGTCAACCCTGAGCGTGACGACGACGTCGCCGCGGGTCATGCCGGTCACCCGATAGCCCTGCTCCGCCAGACGAATGCTCTGACCGTCGACGGCGCCCGGTGGGATCTGCACCTTCAGGCTTTCGCCGTCAGGAAGCTCGACGGAGAGGCGCTGGCGGTTGATCAGGTCGTCGATGCTGACGGCGAGATCGACGGGAAGATCAGGTACTTTCTCGGCCGTCTTTGCCGCGCGCCCCCGGATGCGCCGGACGATCGCCGCTACAAGCTCGGCTGCCGGTGCGGCTGCACGCTGCATCAGCGGCGTCTCGGTCTTGAGAGCGCTTTCCTGCTGGGGCTCGGG
Source organism: Ensifer sp. ZNC0028 (assembly GCF_000799055.1). NCBI lineage: Bacteria > Pseudomonadati > Pseudomonadota > Alphaproteobacteria > Hyphomicrobiales > Rhizobiaceae > Ensifer > Ensifer sp. ZNC0028. Next base: position 24,665 of record NZ_JTLA01000085.1, on the reverse strand, counting down.
CGTTGGTTCCGGCTTGCTTTCGGAAGCCTGGGCCGGGCGCTCCGGCTCCTTCGCCGCCGCAGCCGGCTTGGGCGCTGGCTTGGGTGTGGGCTTTGGGGAGGGCCGGGCCGACTTGGTGCGGGTCTCCGCACCGAAAATCTGTGAAATGGCATCCTCGGCGGTCTCGGCGTCGACGGGTGCCTCTTCCTGAGGCCGCATCTTTGCCTTCATCGCCTCCATGCGACGAAGCTCGGCCTCGCGGCGCGCATAATCGTAGCGGCTTCTGAGCTTCGGGTCGCGCAGGAGTTCATAGGCCTTGCCGGCCTCGGCAAAACGCTCGGCGGCGTTGGGATCGTCCTGGTTGTGGTCCGGATGCACGGCCTTTGCCAGCGAACGCCAGGCGGCCTTGATTTCATCCTGCCCGGCGTTGCGCCGTACCCCGAGGATCACATAGGGATCACGCATGGTTTTACCATCTTCTCTGATCGGCAGCCGCTCCCTGACGCCCGCCTTTGCCCCGATTGCAGGCGCCATCGTCGCCCGTCCGTTGAATGCCGATGATCAGGAGAAGTTGCTAAATAGTGGTTAGCCACGGGTGCTCATGCGGCCATTGGGACGGCATCGTGGGCCGCCATGGGCGCATTTGCCGAAACGTGGTTAACCGCCGATTTCAACGACTTGGGTCGGGTGCCGCTCAGGCACGCGGGCCGAAGCTCGTCAGATACCATGCGCCGTCGCCGCCCTGGCAGGTGCTGCCGTCGAACTTGGCGATGCCCTCGTAAGAATGACGCGTCGTTGTGAAGCGGCGGCAGAGCATGCCGCTGGCGCGGTCTTCCTGGATGCTGCTGATGACGCCGGCGCTGCCGGAGGTCGCATTGGCCCAGGGAATTGGATTGATGGCGCCGCTGTTGAGCTCGGCCGATGTCACGGCGTTGCGAACCATCACTGCGTCGGAAAGGCCATCGGAAGTCTTGGCGACGGGAACGGTGCCCGTCGAAACCGTGCGGTCGACACCGCTGCCGAAAAGGTCGAGGCCAGCCCCCATGCAGCCGGACAGCGCCAGGACCGGCAGGCAAATTGCCGCGCTACGCAGCAAGGCGAAGGAATACCCCTTCTTGGCGTCGATCCACTTTGCTATGTCTTGCACGGCAATCCTGTCAGACTCGCTGGAGCCGCACGTTTCTCGACAAGGTCAACATACAGGCTCCGACATTTTCGATGCGGAAACACCGGTCGGGCTCATCCCGAAGCATTTCCGCGCCAGACATCACGGCATTGGAACGCAATAATGGCGGCGAATGAGTTAACAAGCGGTGACTTCACCGAATCAAATGAACCCTTTTCCCTGTTTGGCACATGGCTGAAGGACGCGGAAGGCAGCGAGATCAACGACCCGAACGCGGTTGCGCTCGCGACCGTCGATGCCGACGGGCTGCCGAATGTCCGCATGGTTCTGCTCAAGGGTTTCGACGAACGCGGCTTCGTTTTCTACACGAATTTCGAAAGCCAGAAGGGTGAGGAGATCCTCGGCGCCCGCAAGGCGGCGATGTGCTTTCACTGGAAATCGCTCCGTCGGCAGGTGCGCGTGCGCGGCCCGGTCGAGATCGTCACCGACGAGGAGGCGGACGAATACTTCAAGAGCCGGCCGCGCGGCAGCCGCATCGGCGCCTGGGCCTCGAAGCAGTCGAGACCGCTCGAAGGCCGCTTCGCGCTGGAGAAGGCCGTTGCCGAGTACACCGCCCGCCACGCCCTCGGCGAAATCCCGCGCCCGAGCTACTGGTCGGGCTTCCGCATCCGCCCGACGTCGATCGAATTCTGGCACGACCGCCCGTTCCGGCTGCATGACCGGATGGAGTTTCGCCGTGAAACGCCCGAAGGCGGCTGGGAAAAGGTACGTATGTACCCTTAGCCTGCCTGTCTCTTGCAAGAGAGACGCCAGATGCAATGACGACGCCCGGCCATGCAGGTGGCCGAGCGGATATTATTCTTTGCCCGGCCCAAGCCGGGCGTTTTCATCGAGTGGCTTTTGATGACGATCGATGTTCGTGACGCGACGCTCGACGATGTCGCCGGCTGTCACCGCTGCCTCGACGAGGTTGCCCAGGAAGGCCGCTGGCTTTCACGGCTGAGCGCTCCACCCTTCGACGGCTTTGCCGCATACATGACCGACCTGCATCGCGGTCGGGCACCCCAGATCGTAGCAGTCGACGATCGCGTGATCGGCTGGTGCGATATCCGGCTGGATGCTTCGCCCGTTCGCGCGCATGTCGGCACCTTAGGCATGGGGCTTCTCGCCACCTATCGCAGCAAGGGAATCGGCGGCCGGCTTCTGCAACTGGCGATGCAGCGTGGTCGCGAGCGGGGGCTGGAACGCATCGAACTCTCCGTTCTTGATGAGAATGCTGCGGCCCGGGCGCTTTATGCGCAGTTTGGCTTCCAAATCGAAGGTCGCCGCGCGCGCGACTGGAAACACGGCGGCGTTTACCAGGACAGCATTCTCATGGCTTTTGCCTTCAATTGACGCCAAAGCGCTCGGCTGTCCAACTCGCCTTTTCTACCCGGCCGTCAGGCGGAACGGGATGCCGGATGCCAGCGCCGAGACGTATCGGGCACGCTGGAAATGGCCGTTCAGCGAAATGCGCGGCAGCGCATAAGGGCTGGATTGCGTCCGCACGGTGAGCGTGCCGGGTTGGGTGGTGACGGCCAAGGTAAGACCCAGATCGGCGACGATGCGATGATCGCGTGCGGATACCGCTGGCGCGTCACCATAGGGATAGGCGAAAGTCTGGGGCGGCCGACCGGTGATCGCCTCGACCCGCCGCAGCGATCCCTCGATCTCTCGCCGCGCCTCGGCATCCGACAGGCGCGCGACCGCGCGGTGGCTGACCGTGTGGGCACCTAGGCTCGCCAGAGGACTTTCGATCAGGCGCCGTAACCCGGCCTCGTCCAGTGTCAGCTTTTCGGTGATCGACAGGGGGTCGATGCCGCGGTCACGGGCGGCAGCGTTCAGGGAAGCGATCGCCTTTGCCTCGTCATGGCCGTGAATGAACGCGGCGAAGCGATTGAAGACGGCCTGTCTTTCGGCCGTTGTCGACGCCTGCAGTGTTTCTACACCGCGGCCGAAGTCAAAGTGTAGCGTCTCGTTCGTTTCGAGCATATCGGCGAGCGTTTCCCACCAAAGCGTATGGGTGCGGTCGACGAAACCGCCGGCAACGAACACCGTGAACGGCGCCTGGTGGCGCTCGAAGACCGGCAAGGCGTGCTGGAGATTGTTCCTGTAACCGTCGTCGAGGGTAAAGCAGGCGACCGGTCCGCCCTCGGCAGCCAAGGCCTGCGGCAAGTGTTCGAGCGGGACAAAGCGATAGCCGTCGCGCTTCAGCGTCCGCAGCGCGACGTCGAGAAATTCCGGCGTAATCTCCAGATGCGCATTGGGATCGAAGGCACGAGCAAGCTTCGGCCGGACATGGTGCAGCGTGAAGATCGCCCCCTGCCCGCGCGCGCTGGCCATCAGGCCGGCGCGGCCCAAGCCCCCGGCGACTTCCAGCCCGCCGGTAATTGCGGCGCGGCGAACAATTGTCCTGATCATGCCCTTGATGGTAGCCCCCAAAATCTGGTCCACGTGCTCCCCGCACGGCCTGCAAGCCTGGAAAGTTAACGGCGAGGGCGTTAAACCTTGTTGAACGGGGAGAGCGTTCATCGGCCATTTACCACAACCCCGAAAACAAGGTCGGCTTGCCACATTCCGCCCTAAAGTTGCAGCAAAGACACGGATCTTGTCACAAAACGAAACAGCTTTGCGCCTGACCGCGGGCGCCTTTCGACGGGGATCGACATGAAAACTTTGCGCTGCCTCCTGCTGGCGACCTTCGCACTGGCGCTCGGGACGGCGACTGCCGTCGCCGGAAGCGCCTCGCTGGTGCTGGATGCGCGCACCGGCAAGGTCCTCTCGTCCGAAAACGCGGATGTCCTCAACCATCCGGCCTCCTTGACCAAGATGATGACGGTCTACATGGCCTTCGAGGCGCTGAAGAGCGGCAAGCTTTCCTGGGACAGCAAGATCAAGGTTTCGAAGGCGGCGGCCGCCAAGCCGCCGATGCGTCTCGGCCTCAAGTCCGGCATGACCATCACGGTGCGCGAGGCGGTCCTCGGCATGATCGTGCGCTCGGGCAACGATGCCGCAGCCGCCATGGCCGAGAAGCTCGGCGGCTCCGAGGCGAATTTCGCCCGGATGATGACCGCCAAGGCGCGGCAGCTCGGCATGAGCAAGACCATTTTCATCAATGCCTCCGGCCTGCCGGCGAGCAAGCAGGTGACGACGGCGCGTGAAATGTCGACGCTTGCCGTGGCGTTGATGCGCGACTTCCCCAGGGAGTATCGGCTGTTTGCGACCGAGAGCTTCAATTTCCGCGGCCGCAAGGTGCGTGGTCACAACAACCTGATGTATCGCTACGACGGCATGGACGGCATCAAGACCGGCTATACCAACGCCTCCGGCTTCAACCTCGTCAGCGCCGTCAAGGACGGCAATCGCCGGGTGGTCGGCGTCGTGCTCGGCGGCAAGACGGCGCGCAGCCGCGACGCCAAGATGGCGGCCCTTCTCGATCGTCACGTTGGCAAGGCGGCCAAGGGTGGACGGCAGCTCGTGGCGTCGACGCGCGGTGGTAAGACGGTCGAAGCCCCCGTCGAAGTGGCCGCGGTCGCAACATCCGAGGTTCCGATGCCCTATGCCGCACCGCAGCGGGCCAAGCAGGATTCGGTTGCTGCTCTGATTGCGGCGACGTCGACGACCGCGATCCCGGCGGAACGCCCGACCGAGGTTGCCGAGATCGAAACGACCGCTGCGGTTCCGGCTGCATCAGGCGGCTGGCAGATCCAGATTTCGGCCGCACCTTCGGCCGAGGCTGCGCGCATGCTGCTGGCGCAGGCGCGCTCCGAGGCCGGTGCGCCGCTCGCAGGCGCCACGCCCTATACGGAAGCCGTCGGTAAGGGTGCCAAGGCGATCTACCGCGCCCGCTTCGTCGGCTTTTCGAGCAAGGATGCGGCCGCGGCCGCCTGCGACGCGCTCAAGCAGCGCTCCTATGACTGCATGATGCTGCCGTCGCGCGGCTGACATCGCGAAATCCGACGTCAATCAGGCGTCGGCGCCGGGTTTGCGGAAGCGGTTTGCAAGCCACCAGTCGCACTGCTCTTCGCTGTAGCCAAGCAGCAGCCCCTCCTCGCGCTCGTCTTCGGCCGTCCACGGGCGCCAATTGTAGAAGAGCCGATGGCAGCGTTGCCTGAAGCGCTCGAAGCGCCAGGTCTCGCCCGGCAGCGCATAGGCGAGATAGCGGACCCGCTCCTCCTTCTCGCTTCCCGTGGTCGTCGGGCACATATTTTCCAGCTCGAACGTGTCCAGCACCAGCACTCCGGCGGCAACATGCGGGGCAAAGAGCGCCTTCGTTTCCTCGAGCCAAGGCGAAGCTGGATCGTCGCCGAAATAGGCAAAGGGCTTGCGCCCTTCCAGCATCAGCGGAAGTTCGTAGCCGGTATGGACGAGGTAGGGCGTTGCATCGATCCGGTGTGGCCGGCGAAGCAGAGCCTCCTCCTCCGTATCCGGCAAGGCAAACCCGAGCGCCGAGGCAAGCGCAGTCAGATCCTTGCGGTCAAGCAGGTAACAGGCATGGTCGGCAATGGCGCCGCCGTCCAGGTCCAGGGCACGCGCGATGTCTCCCGCATCCCCATCGAACCGCAGTTCGTGGCTGGGCGTAGCGGTCTCCGGCGACAGGAACGAAAGCACGAAGACCGCCACCGGAACTTACGCCTGCGTGCCGCCCACCGTGATCTGGTCCATGCGCAGATGCGGCTGGCCGACGCCGACCGGCACCCATTGGCCGGCCTTGCCGCAATTGCCGATGCCGGTATCGAGCTTGGTGTCGTTGCCGACCATGGTCACGCGCTTCATCGCATCCGGGCCGTTGCCGATCAGCATGGCGCCCTTCACCGGTGCGCCGATCTTGCCGTTCTCGATCAGGTAGGCCTCGGTGCAGCCGAAGACGAACTTGCCCGAGGTGATGTCCACCTGGCCGCCGCCGAAGGAGACGGCATAGATCCCCTTCTTGACCGAGGCGATGATTTCCTCCGGCGTCTTGTCGCCGGAGAGCATGTAGGTATTGGTCATGCGCGGCATCGGCACATGGGCATAACCCTGGCGACGGCCGTTGCCGGTGGGCTGCATGCCCATCAGCCGGGCGTTCTGCCGGTCCTGCATGTAGCCGACCAGCTTGCCGTCCTCGATCAGCACGTTGTAGCCGGACGGCGTGCCCTCGTCGTCGATCGAGATCGAGCCGCGGCGCGCCTCGATCGTGCCGTCGTCGACGACGGTGACGCCCTTGGCAGCCACCTGCTCGCCCAAAAGGCCGGCAAAAGCCGAAGTCTTCTTGCGGTTGAAGTCGCCTTCCAGACCATGGCCGACGGCCTCGTGCAGCATGACGCCCGGCCAGCCGGAGGCAAGCACCACGTCCATGGTACCGGCCGGCGCGTCGATCGCTTCGAGATTGACCAACGCCTGCCGCAGCGCCTCGTCGGCGCCCATCTTCCAGTTTTCCTCGGCAACGAAATCGCCGAAGCCGCGACGCCCGCCGGTGCCGAAGGAACCGCTTTCCTGGCGGTCGCCATCGCCGGTCACGACGGAGATGTTGATGCGCGTCATCGGCCTGACGTCATGCACCCGATGGCCGTCGGCCCGCAGGATATCGACGACCTGCCAGCTAGCCGCGATGGTCGCCGTCACCTGACGGACCTTTGGATCCTTGGCGCGCAGATAGGCGTCGATTTCCTGCAGCAGCGCGACCTTTGCCTCGAAGCTGGGCTCGCCGATCGGGTTTTCGTCGCCATAAAGTTTCTTGTTGGTGCGCTGCGGGGCTGCTGCGTAGGAGCCGGCATAGCCACGGGTCACCTGCGCCACCGCGTCCGAGGCGCGGCGCAGTGCCGACAGGGAAAGCTCGCCGGAATGGGCATAACCAACCGCTTCGCCAGCAACGGCGCGAAGGCCGAAGCCCTGGTCGGTGTTGAAGCTGCCGCCCTTGAGCCGGCCGTTGTCGAAGGACAGCACCTCTGCCTGGGCATGTTCGAGGAACAGTTCGCCGTCGTCGGCACCGGCGAGCGTTTCCGAGAGAACCTTGCGGACCGTTGCCTCGTCGGCATCGAAGAGGCTCATCAGATCGGTGTTCATAGTGGCACGCTCCCGCGTCAGGAATTTCTATCGCCTCCATTTAGGAAGGCGGCGGGTTCAAGCCAAGGAAAATATCATGGGCCGCATGTTTCCCTCGATCCGCACCGATCGACGCCAACATGCGGATTCAAGTCGCTACAGCGACATGTTCCAGCCGTCGAGCCGTTCCACGCGCTCGACGCCGGCGAAGCGGGCAACCCGATCGAGCTCGGCATCGATGCGCTCCAGGCGTCCGGCCGAGGCGCGGACACCCTTTTCGAGCCAGAGCCTGCGGACATCGAGGCTGCCGCGCTTGCGGTCCGCCTTCATGTCGATGCGGCCGATCAGCCGGTCGCCCTCGATCAACGGGAAGACGTAATAGCCATATTCGCGCTTGGCCTCGGGGACGAAGATCTCGATGCGATAGAAGAAACCGAAGAGCCGTTCGGTGCGATTGCGATCGCGCAAGAGGGGATCAAAGGGGCTGAGCACGCGCACCCGGCCGGGCGGCTCGGGGATATCCCCGAGTGCTTCCGGAAATCCAGCGAAGGCGTAGGAGACACGCGGACGTCCGCCATCGATCGCTTCGATCTGCACTTCCACGAGTTCGTCGCGATGTTCGGCCACCCAGGTCTTGGCCTCCTCGGGGGATACCAGATCCCAGAAGGCGGCAATCTCACCATGGGTGGCGAAGCCGAGACGCTCCAGTGCGCTGCGGCAGGCCCAGTCGACGAATTCCGGATGGCTGACGTCACCCTCGTTGTGGTGCGATGGGATCACTCTTTCCGTGAGATCGTAGACCTTCTGGAAATTCTCGCGCCGCGCGATCGCCAGCTTGCCTGTGCGCCACAACACTTCCAGCGCCGTCTTCGACGGATGCCAGTTCCACCAGCCACCAGACTGGTGTTCGGCTTCCTTCAGATCGCGGGCAAGCACCGGGCCGCCTTCGGCAATGCGCTGATAGGTGTCGTCGCAGCCTTTCTCGAAACCTTCGCCTCGCCACGCCTTCCAGCGCTCGACGATCGTCTCACCTTCCCATTTGAAGCGATGCTTCCAGTAGCGGAAGAAGCTGCTGGGAATGATCGAGGCATCGTGGGTCCAATGCTCGAAGAGGTCGCGATCGTCCTCCAGCAGCGCCGTCAGATGTTCCCGACGATAGGTCTGGTTGCGGGAAAACAGGATCTGGTGATGGGCGCGCTCCACCGTGGCGATACTGTCGACCTGCACGAAGCCGATGTCGTGGATGAGCTTCAACAGGCCCTCCTTGCCAAGCGCGCGGTTGGGCGCGCCTGAAAGGCCCTGCTTGGCGAGGAAGATGCGACGGGCGTCGCTGTTGGAAAGGCGAATCGTCATGGCGAGAAGAGTAGGCTTATATTCCCATAATTCAAATAGAGCATCGATCCCTGGACCGCATTGCCCTTGTTGTCGCACTTGGCCTATAGAGCAACCCGAAAACGGCGCGGGCCGGAGACAGCGAGGAACGGGATGGACATCCGCTTTACCGATTGCGCGGTCCGCTTCGGCGAGCGGGTGGCCTTGCACCCCCTGACGCTCACACTCAACGAAAAACGCATCGGCATTATCGGCCTCAACGGCTCCGGCAAGACGACCTTCGCGCGCCTGATCAACGGCCTGGTGAAGCCCTCCTCCGGCGGCGTCACGGTCAACGGTCTCGATACAGTCAGGGACGATCGCGCAGTGCTTTCCGAAGCCGGCTTCATCTTCCAGAATCCGCACAACCAGCTGATCATGCCGATCGTTGCCGAGGACATCGCCTTCGGGCTGAAGAACCGCGGGTTTTCGCGTGACGAGATCGACCGCCGCATGCAGGCGGCACTTTCGCGCTTCGGCATCGAACACTTGGCAAGGCGGCGCGTGCATGAGCTTTCGGGCGGGGAAACGCAGCTCGTCGCGATGGCGAGCGTCGTCGTTACCGATCCGAAGATCCTGATCCTCGACGAGCCGACGAACCAGCTCGACCTGAAGAACCGCCGCCGTGTCGCCACGGCGATCGACGACCTGCCGGAGGATACGGTGGTGATCACCCACGATCTCGGGCTCGTCGAGACTGTCGAACGGCTGCTGCTCTTCCATGAGGGCCGGCTTGCCTTCGACGGCAACCCGCAAGAGGCGATCCGCCACTATCACGAGATCGCCGGATGCTGACGAGCCTGCATATCGAGGGCAACAGCCTGCTCCACCGGCTGCCGGTCAGGGTCAAGCTGATTGCACTCGTGGCGTCGAGCATCGGGCTTTTTCTGAGCGCCTCACTCGCGGTTCAGGCGATCGCCTTTGTCGTTGCCGCCGCTCTTTATCTCTCCGTCGGTCTCTCGCCCAAGGAAGCGCTGAAGCGCGTCGGTTTCGTTTTCCTGACGATCTTCTTTCTGGCGGCCGTCAATCTCTTTTACCTCTCGGTTTCCGAGGTCGCGACTTTGACCTTGCGGCTAATGGCGCTGGTTCTTTTTGCTGCCGCCGTCACGGCGACGACGACGATCAGCGCCTTCATGGACGAGATCACCATTCTCCTGAGCCCGCTCGAGCGGCTTGGCTGGCTGAAGGCGGCCGATGTCAGCCTGGCGCTCGGGCTGGTGTTGCGCTTCGTTCCCGATATCTTTGCGCGCTATCAGGCGATCCGCGAAGCCCATCGCGCCCGCGGACTGCCTGTCCGGCCGTTGACGATCATCGGGCCGCTGATCATCCTGACGTTGAAGGATGCCGATACGATTGCCGCAGCGATTGACGCGCGCGGATTTCGCCGTCAATAAATTCGCGAATTCTAAAAGACAGGGAACCGGAACTACATGAATACCAGAGATCTCGTGCTCATCGCCCTCTTCGCCGCGATCGTCGTCGTGCTCGGCCTCATCCCGCCGATCACGCTCGGCTTCATTCCGGTCCCGATCACCGCGCAGTCCATGGGCGTCATGCTCGCCGGCTGCATCCTCGGCGCCAAGCGCGGCGCGCTCGCCTTCCTGCTGTTCCTGCTGCTGGTCGCCATCGGCCTGCCGGTGCTTTCGGGCGGCCGCGGCGGTCTCGCCGTGTTTGCCGGCCCGTCGGGCGGCTTCATCATCGGCTGGGTTATCGCCACCTTCGTCACCGGCCTGATCGCCGAACGCACCGTGCGTGAAGGCCAGGCAGAAACGCGCCAGTTCATCGGCTTCTTCCTCGCCTCCGTCCTCGGCGGCATCGTCGCGCTCTATGCGATCGGCATGCCCTGGGTTTCCGCCGTCACCGGCACCCCGCTCATGACCGTCGCTGCCGGCTCGCTCGCCTTCATTCCGGGCGACCTGTTGAAGGCTGCGATCGCGACGCTTGCCGCACGCGCCGTCTACGCCGGCTATCCGCTGCTGCCGGCCCGCGCCTGAGCCGATGCCGTTTGCCGCCGCGATCCGTCGCCACGCGCAAGACCATCCGCATGCCCCGGCCTTCCAAATCGAAGGCCGGGTTTTCACATTCGGTGACCTCGCACGCATCGCCGGGACGTTTGCCGAAACATTCGACGAACTGGCCGGAAGTGTTGCGCGCCGTAGCGTGCTCGGCGACCGCTCACGGCTGATCGCGCTGGAGGCGGGCAATCATCCGCTCTTCGCCGCGGCCTTGCTTGCCGCCACCAGCGGCGGCAACTGCGTCGCGCTGATCGATCCGCATCTGCCGGAAGCGACGCGCGAGGCCATGCGCGATCGGCTGTCGCCCGATCTCATCATCAGTGCCGATGGCGCCAACCTGTCGCTTCAAGCGCCCGCAAGCGGCGAGACGCGGACCTTTCGCAAGACCGATGGCAAAGAGCGAAAGCCTCTCGCAGCCGGCGACGACGGCGAGCCGTTCCTCATCGTCTTCACCTCAGGCACTACGGGCACGCCGAAAGCGATCATCCGCGATCGCGGCTCGTGGCGCAGGAGCCTGGCCACGGGCGAGCCCTTCTTCGGCATCGATTGCGCCACCAGCACCTTTGCCCCCGGGCCACTCGCGCACGGGCTGACGCTTTATGCGCTTGCAGAAACCCTCGTCGCCGGCGCCGAATTCATCGGGGCCACACATTTCGAGGCATCCCGGGCAATGTCCGTCATCGAGGCGAAAGCGGTCCAGCGACTGGCGCTGGTGCCGACCGTGTTGCGGCGGCTCTGCGCGGCAGCCGCCGGCCGGCCACAAATGTCGGTCAAACAGATCACCGTCGCCGGCGCGAAGCTGACCGAAAACGATCGCGAAATCGCGGCGCTCGCGTTTCCGCAAGCCGATATCATCGAATACTACGGCGCCTCTGAACTGGGCTTCATCAGCGTTGCGACCAAGGGCGACACCGCTTCGGCCACCGCCGTCGGCCGCGCCTTTCCCGGCGTCACGCTCAGCATTCGCGACGACCAGGGGCGCGAAATGCCGAGCGGCGAGACGGGCACGATCTTCGTCGACAGCGCCCTCATCTCCGACGGCTATATCGGCGGCGCCGACGGCGCCGGGTTCCATCGTCTTGGGTCGCTGGCGACGGTCGGCGATCTCGGCTTCCTCGATGAGTACGGCACCCTGCACCTTCTCGGCCGCTCTGGTGGCATGGTGCTTTCGGGCGGCAACAACATCTACCCGCAGGAAGTGGAAGCGGTGCTCGTCGCCGATGCCGGCGTTCACGTAGCACTCGTGCTTGGCCTCGATCACCCGGATCTCGGCAGCGAACTGGTCGCCGTCATCGAGCCGGAAGGTGCTATGTTCGATCGGGAGGCGCTTGAGCGTCATCTCGCTGCACAGCTGCCGCGCTACAAGCATCCGCGCCGCATCTGGCTCTGCGCGAACATGCCTATGACGCAGTCGGGCAAGGTGGCGGCGGGCACCCTCAGGCAATGGATCGCGGATGGAAACGATGCTCTCGACCTCATCGACTGACCCGGCACGCACGCCTGTCATCGTCGCCGCGCTCCGCACGCCGATCGGCCGCGTCAACGGCACGCTTCGCGATATCGAACCGTCGCGGCTGGCGGCACCGCTGATCGCCCGAATTCTCAGCGATACCGGTGTAAACACGAGCGAGATCGACGACGTCATTCTCGGCAATGCCGCCAACAGCGCCGGCAATCTCGCCCGGCTCGCCGCTCTCGAAGCCGGCCTGCCCGTCTCGACACCGGGTGTCACCGTCGACCGGCAATGCGGTTCCGGGCTGGAGGCGATCACCCTTGCGGCGCGGATGATCCAGGCGGGCGCCGGGCGCTTCTATCTGGCCGGCGGCACGGAAAGCGCCAGCCGTGCGCATATCCGCCTGCGGCCGCCGCTGGAGCGCGGCGGCGAGCTCGCGCCGGTCAAGCGCGCCCGCATGGCGCCGGACGAGATCGGCGATCCGGACATGGGCGTGGCCGCCGAAAACGTCGCGACCGCCTGCGGGATTTCCCGTGAACGGCAGGACGCCTTTGCGCTTCAAAGCCATCGACGCGCCGTCGAGGCCGACCTTGCCGGCCGGTTCTCCCGCGAAATCGTGGCGATCGAAACGGTGGCAGGCCCTGTGTCGCGCGACGAGTGCCCGCGCGCCAATGCCTCGATGGAAACACTGCAGAGGCTGAAGCCGGTCTTCGTCGAGGGTGGAACGGTGACGGCCGGCAATGCCTGCCCGATCAACGACGGCGCGGCCGTAGTCCTGGTGACGAGCCTTGCCGAAGCGCAACGCCTCGGCATTCCCTTCGCGCTCGAATTTGTCGATGCGGCGACGGCGGGCGTCGATCCCAACCTGCTCGGCCTCGGCCCGGTTCCGGCGATGCAGAAGCTGAAAGCCCGACAACCGACGCTGGACCCGGCAAAGGTCGATTTTATCGAATTCAACGAGGCCTTCGCCTCGCAGGTGCTCGGCAGCCTCGACCAGCTCGATATCGCCGCGGACAGGGTCAATCTCGACGGCGGCGCCATCGCGCTCGGCCATCCCTATGGCGCCTCGGGGGCGATCCTCACGGTCCGGCTTTTCTCGCAGATGCTGGCATCGCCGGAAGGCACGGAAGGGCTGGCGATGATGGGTGTTGGCGGCGGCATGGGCATCGTCGCGCTGTTTCGTTCGATCCACCCGATTTAGGCAGCGCAATTCCGGACGGAAAACCGCTTCGCACTTTTCCTGGAATTGCTTGGGCTAGACCGAATAGGCCGCCAGCCATTCGCGCGTCGCTGAAGGCAGCGGCAGCGGCGTGTGGCGCTGCGGATCGACCGCGACCCACACGACCTCGACTTCGGCCGCGAGCTGGCCGCGCGCTTCGACCTTGACGACAAAGCTAATCGAGCTGCCGCCGACCTTCGCCACGTTGACGGTAAGACGGGCCGGCTCGTCGTAGCGCAGGCCACGGTGGTAGACGCAGGCCGAGCGGCGCACGAGATAGCTCGGCTCGTTCACCACATGCGGACGGTGGCGCCAGAGGCTGGAAAGTGCTGCCTCCGCATGGGCATAATAGGCGGCATTGTGCATGTGGCCGTGCATGTCTATATCGCGAAACGGAATACGGATTTCCGTGACGTTCTCCAGCTCCCTGCCGTCCATGCGAGGCTCCCTGACGATGCGCTCCACCCTCGTTAGCCAGTTCGGCGATCCCCGGCAAGTGATTGCGCTCGTCGACGCCGAACGCGTGGCGCCTGCGGCGGGCGAAGTCGAAGTGGCGCTGTCGCTCGCCGCCATCAACCCGTCCGATCTCATCCCGGTGACCGGCGCCTATAGCGCCCGCACCACGCTGCCCTTCGTGCCCGGCTTCGAGGGCTTCGGCACGGTGTCGCGCATTGGCCCTGGCGTGACATCGCTGAAAATCGGCGACCGCGTTGTGCCGATCGGCGCCAGCGGTCTGTGGCAGGAGTATCTGATCCGGCCGGCCGAATGGTGTTTCGCCGTGCCCGAGGATATCGGCGAGACCGATGCTGCTACCTGCTACGTCAATCCGCTGACGGCGCTGCAACTGATCGAGGCGCTGCGTACGCATTTCGGCTCGCTCGATGGCCGCCGTATCGGTGTCACCGCGGCAGGCTCGGCGATCGGCGGCATGCTGATGAAGCTGCTGGCCGGCGAAGGCGCAGATACCACCGGCATCGTTCGAAGCGCGCGCAGCGCTGAACGACTGGCAACCGAGGTCCCCGGCCACATCGTGCTTGGCGACGAGAGCCATGTGCCGCAGCTTCGCCTCGACGCAATCATCGACGCGGTCGGCGGTGCGTTTGCCGGCGGTCTCATCCAGCGCACGCTCGACCCCGGCGGCGCCTTCATCCAGTACGGAGCGCTCAGCGGCGTGCCGGTGCCGCACGCAACAATCCAGGCGCGGCCGGACATCCGCTTCTCCTTCCTTTGGCTGCGCACCTGGGTGCATTCGGCCGGGCGACCGGCGATCGAGGCAGCCTTTGCCAGGAGTTTCGAAGGTTTGCGGTTGGGTCTCTTTTCCAGCCGCATCGCGGAAATCTATCCGCTGAGCCGGCTCGACGCGGCGCTTGCGCATCAGGCGGATCCGGGCCGCGACGGCAAGTTGCTGATCGATCCGCGCTGTTGAAAATTCCGCCTTTCCATCGCCTCGCCATGGACCTTGCGGGGTTGGAGCACTAGGTTCCGGACATGACCACGTTCCTCTACGAAAATCCGGTCTTTCTGGAACACGAGGTTCCGGAGGGGCATCCTGAACGGCCGGACCGGCTGAAGGCGCTGAACCTTGCGCTCGAACACCCGAACTTCTCCGATCTCAAGCGGATCGAGGCGAAGAAGGGAAGCGAAGATCTCGTGTTGCTCGTCCATCCGGAAGAGCATCTCGCTGCCGTCAGGCGCGCCATTCCGGAGGAAGGCCTCAACAATTTCGAGGCGGACACCTATGCGAGCCCCTTGAGTCTCGACGCGGCGCTGACCGGGATCGGCGGGGCGACCGCCGCGGTCGACGCCGTCTTTACCGGCGAGACCGACAATGCCTTCGTCGCGGCGCGGCCACCCGGCCACCACGCCGAGAAGAACAAGGCGATGGGCTTCTGCCTGTTCAACACCGTGGCGATCGCCGCCCGCTACGCCCAGAAGGTTCATGGGGCCGAGCGCGTTGCGATCGTCGACTGGGACGTGCACCACGGCAACGGCACGCAGGACATCTTCTGGGACGACCCCTCGGTGCTTTTCTGCTCGACGCACCAGATGCCGCTCTATCCCGGCACCGGCGCCAAGGACGAGACGGGCGTCAAGGGCAACATCGTCAACGCACCGCTGTCGCCGAACATGGGTAGCGAGCATTTCCGCGAGGCGTTCCGTAGCCGGGTGCTTTCAGCCCTCACCAATTTCCGCCCGGACTTCATCCTGATCTCCGCAGGCTTCGACGCCCACCACCGCGATCCGCTGGCGCAGATCAATCTCGTCGCCGAGGATTTCGACTGGGCGACCGGGCGCCTGCACGAGATCGCCGATCGCAGCGCCGGCAACCGCATGGTCAGCCTGCTCGAAGGCGGCTATGACCTTCAGGGACTGGCCGAATCGGCCGGCCTGCACATTTTGCGACTGATGAGAGGCTAGCCATGAACACCACCACGCAACCGGACGTTTCCGCCCTCTCCTTCGAGCAGGCCGTCGAAGAATTGGAGCGGATCGTTTCGGCGCTGGAGCGCGGCGATGTCGCCCTCGACAAGTCGATCGAGATCTACGAGCGCGGCGAAGCGCTGAAGAAGCATTGCGAGGCCCTGCTGAAGGCAGCCGAGGACCGCATCGAAAAGATCCGCCTCGACCGCGCCGGCAAGCCGCAGGGCGTGGAGCCGCTCGACGCCGACTGATCACTCATCGCAATTCCGGACGGAAACCGCTTCACGCGTTTCCCGGAATTGCCGAGATCAGATTGATCGCCGCGCGGAAACACTGCGTCCCGGCTTCGCCCCTACCCGCCTGGTCTCATAGGCGTTAGTACTTGATGCGACAGCAAAAACGGGAGCACGCGCCATGTCCTTCTTTCCAGGCCCCGACCCGCTCGCCGGCGACAAGCCCGCCTGCGACGCCATCGAACATCTGATCGTTCCGCGCACCAGCGACATCGGCGGGCTGCAGGTTCGCCGCGCCCTACCGACGGCGAAGCGCCGCCTGGTCGGCCCCTTCATCTTCTTCGATCGCATGGGACCGGCGCTGCTGCGCGCCGGCGAGGCGATCGACGTGCGCCCGCACCCGCATATCGGCCTTTCGACCGTCACCTACCTCTTCGACGGCGAGATCAAGCACCGCGACAGCCTCGGCACCGAAATGGTGATCCGCCCCGGCGACGTGAACCTGATGACGGCCGGCCGCGGCATCGTGCATTCCGAGCGCTCGCCAGAGAACCAGCGCGGTCATGAGCGCTCGATCTCGGGCCTGCAGACCTGGCTGGCACTGCCCGACCACAAGGAAGAAATCGACCCGATCTTCAGCCACACCGAAGAGCGCATGCTGCCGCATATGAGCGACGACGGCATCAAGGCGCGGGTGGTGATCGGCAATTTCGAAGGCGCGAAGTCGCCGGTCTCGGTCTTCACCGACACGATCTATGTCGACCTCAATATCGCACCCGGCAAGAGCGCCCCCTTTGCGGCGCAGTGGGAAGAGCGCGCGCTCTATATCCTCTCCGGCGAGGCGATCATCGCCGGCGATCATTTCGCCGACAACCAGTTGCTCGTCTTCCGCGCCGGAGACGAGATCACGGTCACGGCCGGACCGCAAGGCTGTCACGTCATGCTTTTCGGCGGCGCAGCGCTCGGATCGTCCCGCCACATCTGGTGGAATTTCGTTTCCTCGTCCAAGGAACGCATCGAGAAAGCCAAGGAAGAGTGGCGCAGCGGACGCTTCGACATCGTGCCCGGAGACGAAGAGGAATTCGTTCCGCTGCCCGAGGGCTGACCGCGACCTAAAGTGGCACAGGCTGGGTGCGGAAAACCGCGCAACATTGCCTCATGGTGCTTGAATCGATTTCGATTCACAGAATCATGCGCTAGTCTCTTGGTCTGTGACGCAGGAATGCCTAGTTTTGCATTCAGCAACGATTGCGTCTAAAGAGCCGCTTCGACGGTACCCACCAACTATCGCGCGCCCGACCTTTGGGGCGCGCATGAGGCATGCAGCGTGACACAACTGCCAACCAATCCGATGCCGGCTACTCCCTTGCTCGACAAGGTGACCTACCCCGACGACCTGAAGAAGGTCGACGACAAGGATCTGCCGCAGCTTGCCGGAGAAGTCCGGGCGGAAATGATCGACGCAGTATCGCGCACCGGCGGCCACCTCGGCGCGGGCCTCGGCGTGGTCGAATTGACGATCGCCATCCACAAGGTGTTCAACACGCCGCATGACCGGCTGATCTTCGACGTCGGCCACCAGTGCTACCCGCACAAGATCCTGACCGGCCGCCGCGACCGTATCCGCACGCTGCGCCAGGAAGGCGGCCTCTCGGGCTTTACCCGCCGCGCCGAGAGCGAGTACGACCCCTTCGGTGCTGCGCATTCCTCGACCTCGATCTCGGCCGGCCTCGGCATGGCGGTCGCGGCCGATCTCGACGGCAAGAACCGTAACGTCATTGCCGTCATCGGCGACGGTGCGCTTTCGGCCGGCATGGCCTATGAGGCGCTCAACAATGCCGGCGCGCTCGATGCGCGGCTGATCGTCATCCTCAACGACAACGACATGTCGATCGCGCCGCCGACCGGCGCGATGAGCGCCTATCTCGCGCGCCTTGCTTCCGGCCGCACCTATATGGGCATCCGCGAAGTCGGCAAGAAACTGACCGCCTATCTCGGCAAGACCGTCGACCGCGCGATCACCCGCGCCGTCGAACACGCCCGTGGCTACGTCACGGGCGGCACGCTGTTCGAAGAGATGGGTTTCTACCATATCGGCCCGATCGACGGGCACTCCTTCGACCATCTGCTGCCGGTGCTGCGCAATGTGCGCGACAACGCCAAGGGTCCGGTGCTGATCCATGTGGTGACGCAGAAGGGCAAGGGCTATCCGCCGGCGGAAGCCGCCGCCGACAAGTACCACGGCGTCAACAAGTTCGACGTCATCACCGGCGCCCAGGCGAAGGCCAAGCCGAACGCACCCGCCTACACCTCTGTCTTTGCCGACGCGCTGACGCAGGAAGCCGGCTTCGACGACAAGATCGTTGCCGTCACCGCCGCCATGCCGTCCGGCACCGGCCTCGACAGGTTCGCCAAGGTGCACCCGTCGCGCTGCTTCGATGTCGGCATTGCCGAACAGCACGCCGTCACCTTTGCCGCGGGCCTTGCCGCCGAAGGCTACAAGCCGTTTGCAGCCCTCTATTCGACCTTCCTTCAGCGTGGCTACGACCA
This sequence comes from Ensifer sp. ZNC0028, assembly GCF_000799055.1. NCBI lineage: Bacteria > Pseudomonadati > Pseudomonadota > Alphaproteobacteria > Hyphomicrobiales > Rhizobiaceae > Ensifer > Ensifer sp. ZNC0028. The sequence goes on along the minus strand of NZ_JTLA01000085.1, from coordinate 6,235 downwards.
GGTCGTGCACGACGTGGCGATCCAGGGCCTGCCGGTGCGCTTCCCGATCGACCGTGCCGGCTTCGTCGGCGCCGACGGGCCGACCCATGCGGGCTCCTTCGATACGACCTATCTCGCCACGCTTCCGGGTTTCGTGGTGATGGCGGCCGCCGACGAGGCGGAACTGAAGCATATGGTGCGCACGGCCGCCGCCTATGACGCCGGCCCGATCTCGTTCCGCTATCCGCGCGGCGAAGGTGTCGGCGTCGAAATGCCCGAACGCGGAGAAATCCTCGAAATCGGCAAGGGCCGCCTCGTCAAGCAAGGCTCCAAGGTGGCGCTGCTTTCGTTCGGCACCCGCCTTGCCGACTGTCTGGCGGCTGCCGAAGACCTCGACGCCGCCGGCCTTTCGACGACCGTTGCCGACGCCCGCTTCGCCAAGCCGCTCGACCACGACCTCATCCGAGAGCTTGCCCGCAACCACGAGGTGCTGATCACCATCGAGGAAGGTGCCGTCGGCGGCTTTGCCAGCCACGTGCTGCAGTTCCTCGCCGAAGACAGCCTGCTCGACGGCGGCCTCAAGGTGCGCCCGATGGTCATGCCGGATGTCTGGATGGAACAGGCAAAGCCCGAGGCCATGTATGCTGCCGCCGGCCTCGACCGCGCCGGTATCGTCTCGACCGTCTTCAAGGCGCTCGGCCAGAAGCAGGACATCGGCGTCGGCGCCGCCGGCTGAGGTTTTGCGATTCGACGCCAAAAGAAAACCCCGGCTCGTCACCGGGGTTTTTTCGTTGTGTGCAGTATCGATCAGAATTCCTGCCAGTCGTCCTGCGCCACCGCCGCGCTCCCGCGTGACACGGAACGGGCCGGGCTCACCCGCTGCGCCGGTGCGGAGGCTGCCGCCATGGCGCGGGCAGCGGTGCGCAGATCCGCAGTCGTAGCGGCGCGCGCCTGGCCCGGCAGCGTGAAGCCGGTGATCAGTTCGCGCAGCCGACCCGCCTCGTTGGCGAGCTGGGCGCTTGCGGCGTTCGCCTCCTCGACCATGGCCGCGTTCTTCTGGGTCACCTGGTCCATCTGGTTGACGGCCGTGTTGACTTCGCTGAGACCCACCGACTGTTCGCGTGCCGAGACGGCGATGGCACTCATATGCTCGTTGATGGTTGCGACGTGACCACCGATCGCCTGGAGCGCTGCACCCGTGTCGCGTACCAGCCGGACGCCCCCTTCGACCTCTGTGGTCGAGTTGCGGATCAGGTCCTTGATTTCCTTGGCCGCCTGGGCCGAGCGCTGCGCGAGTTCGCGAACCTCCTGGGCAACGACGGCAAAACCCTTGCCGGCCTCACCCGCGCGCGCTGCCTCGACGCCGGCGTTCAGCGCCAGCAGGTTGGTCTGGAAGGCGATCTCGTCGATGACGCCGATGATGTTGGAGATCTGGCCCGAAGAATGCTCGATCCGCCGCATCGCCTCGACCGCATCGGCAACAACATTGCCCGATTTGGCGGCACTGGCATTGGCTTCGGCTGCGACATGGCGGGCTTCCTCGGCCCGCTTCGTCGAGTTGGTGACGTTGGCCGTGATCTCGTCGAGGGCTGCGGCCGTCTGTTCGAGGGCTGCGGCCTGTTGTTCCGTGCGGCGCGACAGGTCATCGGCGCTCTCGCTGATTTCGCGCGAGCCGCCATCGATCGAGCGGCTGGAATCGGCGACCGCCGACATGGCGTCGCCAAGCTGGGCGACGGCCGAGTTCAGGTCGTGGCGAAGCTGCTCGAAGTCGGGTGCGAAGGGTTCGGTGAGCTGGAAGCCGAGATCGCCGGCTGCCAGGCGCTTGAGCCCGCCGGCAAGACCCGAGGTCGCCTGAACGAGACGGGCCTGGGCCGAGGCCTCGGCCTCCTCCTGCAGGCGGATACGCTCGGCTTCGGCGCGCTTACGGCTCTCCCCCGCTTCAGCCTCCAGCCTGCGATTGGCGATCGCCGCCTGGCGGAAGATCTCCACCGCACCGGCCATTTCGCCGATCTCGTCCTTGCGGCCGGCATAGGGGATCGACGATGCGACATCACCGTCGGCAAGGCGGGTCATGGAGCGGGTTGTGGCAACGATCGGCCGCGAGATGGTGCGCCCGACGAGGAAGACGGTCGCTGCAATGACAGCAATCGCCGCGACAACGGCCGCCAGTGCGATCGCCTCGAGCGACTTCTGGGTAGACGCACTTTTGGTCTCGGACTTGACCTTCTCCGTTTCGATGGCGCCCGCCATCTGCTCGAACACCGGCTCGACATCGGCAAAGGCCTTCGACATCGTCGCCCGCAGCGCCGTCTCGTTTTCCGCAAGAGCCGCGTAGTCGTTGAAGGCAGTCGCGTAGTCCTTGAGCGCCGCCTGGACCTTGCCCTGCAGGTCCGCACCGCCGAACAGCTCTGCGGGCGCGCCGATGAAAGCCTTCACTTCCTCGGCGTGCTTCTCCACGTATTTGTGGTCGCGCCGCATGATGAAGTCCTTCTCGTGGCGACGCATTGTCAGCATGCTCGCCTGGAGCCCCTTGTCCTTGATCGGCTTCAACAACTCCTCGACCGCATGGACGGCGGTGCGCATCGCGCCCTCTTTGCCCGCCGCCGGATCGAGACCGAGCGTACGGTTGGCCTCGGCAACGGCCGAGAAGGCCTTCAGATAGCGTTCGTAGCCCTCGGAAATCGTCTGCAGCTCGCTCCGTGTCGACGAGCTGTCGAGCAGCTTGCCGAGCTCGGCCATCGTCGCCTGCGCCTTTGCGGCGGTTTCGTCATGGGCCGCGGCATATCGATCTTCCCTGCGCAGCAGGAAGTCCTTTTCGGCACGGCGGTTCTGCAGGAACTGTATCTCAAGCCTCAGCAAGGCGCGCTCCGCGTCACGATGCACCTGCACCTGCTGTCGATAGTCCTCCTCGATGCCCTTCTCCACGACGAAGATTGCGACGATCGCCAGGATACCGGCGATGGCAATCGGCACGAGCAGACCGATGCGATGGGAGATCCTGAGGTGAAAACGCGGCATGCAGCAACTCCTTGCGCCCGGAGGCGTCAGGTGGGGAAGAACGGATTGTGTCGGGAGGTCCGGCTTGCGGCGGAGGGCCTGCGTCATGCAGGTGCGACATCCCCGCAATGTCGCACCCATCATTTAAGGTTGGGTGAATATTCAGTTATTTTTTAGGGGTTTCTAACTGTGTCCTCCGATCGCCGTGAGCGCGGGGGGCTTGCCAATGCGCCGGCAAGCCGCCATGAGAAGCACATGTCAGAAGATCGCCAGAACGAAGAACACAAGAACCGGGTCCGCCTCGATCAGTTGCTGCTGAACTCGGGGCTCGTCGCAAGCCGCGCGCGCGCCCGTGACGCAATTCAGCGCGGGACCGTCAAGGTCGACGGCCGCACGGTCACCAAGGCAGCGTCCATGTTTGCCGAGACCGTGACGATCACCATCGATGATCCGGCGCAGGACTACGTCTCGCGCGCTGCGCTGAAGCTGGTCGCGGCGCTCGATCATTTCGGGCTCGACCCCTCAGGCGAAAGCTGCGTCGATATCGGCGCCTCGACCGGTGGTTTCACGGAAGTGCTGTTGAAGCGCGGAGCCGAGCACGTGGTCGCAATCGACGTCGGCCATGGCCAGATCCATCCGCGCATCGAGGGCGACGAACGCGTCACCAGCATCGAGGGCCTCAATGCCCGCGCCATGACCGAAGAGGATATCGACGACCGCGACATCACCTTCGTCGTCTCGGACGTCTCGTTCATCTCGCTCAAGCTCGCCCTGCCGCCGGCACTCGACATGGCGTTGCCGGGCGCGCACTGCATCCTGCTCGTAAAGCCACAGTTCGAGGCGGGCCGCGACGCCATCAGCAAGGCGGGCCTGCTCAAGGATCCCGAGAGCGCGCCGGATGTTGCCGCCGAACTCGAGCGCTGGCTTGTCGAAGACATGGGCTGGCAGAGCCTCGGGCTCATCCCCTCGCCGATTGCCGGCGGCGACGGCAATGTCGAATTCCTGCTCGCGGGCAAGAAGCCATGACCACCGAAGCCGTCACCGTCAAACGGCTGGGCGCCCAGGGCGACGGCATTGCCGACGGTCCGGACGGACCGATCTATGCGCCCTTCACGCTGCCCGGCGAAAGCGTCGCGCTCGCCGTCAACAAATCGCACGGCACGCTGATCTCGGTGAGAGAAGCCTCGCCCGAACGCGTCGAGCCGCACTGTCGGCACTTCGGGCCGGATGGCGTCAATGGCACCTGCGGCGGCTGCACGATGCAGCATGCCTCGGATACGCTCTACCACGGCTTCAAGCGCGATCTGGTGATCGCCGCCCTGAAGTCGAAAGGCCTGACGCCCGAGGTGGCGCCGCTCATCACCGCCGAGCCGGGCCAGCGCCGGCGTGCGGTTTTCACGGCGCGCAAGACCGAGAAGGACCTGCTGCTCGGCTTCAACCAAGCCGAAAGCCACCACATCGTCGCGATTTCGGAATGTCCGATCGCGAGCCCGGGCATCGTCTCGAAGCTCGCAACCATCGCCAGGATCGGCACTGCGATGGCGGTCAATGCCGAGCCTTTCCGCATCACCGTGCTCGAAACGCTCTCCGGGCTCGATCTCAACGTCGACGGCATCAAGAAGCTTGACGACAGCGTGCGCCGCCGCACGGTCGAAGCCGTGCTTGGCGAGCGCGGCATCGCGCGCGTCAGCCTCAATGGCGAAATCATCGTCGAGCCGGTGAAGCCGGTCATCGATTTCGGCGGCGTTTCCGTTTCGCCGCCGCCCGGCAGTTTCACCCAGGCGACGGTGCAGGCCGAAGAAGCGATGGCGAAGCTGGTGCTCGACCATCTCGGCAAGTCCAAGCGCGTCGCAGACCTCTTTGCCGGCTGCGGCACCTTCGCGCTGCGCATCGCCCGCAAGGCACGCGTCCATGCGGTCGAAGGCGAGGACAAGGCGCTGAAGGCGCTCGACGTCGCCGCCCGCAATACGCAAGGTCTGAAGCCGGTGACGGTCGAGAAGCGTGACCTCTTCCGCCGCCCGGTCATGGCGCAGGAACTGAAGGTGTTTGATGCCATTGTCTTCGACCCGCCACGGGCCGGCGCGGAAGTGCAGTGTCACGAGATCGCCCGCTCCGGCGTCAAGAAGGTCGTCGCCGTTTCCTGCAATCCGGTCACGCTGGCGCGCGACCTTTCGATCCTGACCGCCGCCGGCTACCGTATCACCTCGGTGACGCCGATCGACCAGTTCCTCTGGTCGTCTCACGTCGAGGCGGTGGTGACACTGGAGAAGTGAACAGGGCCGGTTTCCGGGCCCGCCTGCTGTTCAGCTTCCCCAGACTATTCCGCTCCCTCCGTCATGCTCGGGCTTGACCCGAGCATCCATCTCCGAGCCTCGAATTCCATCGCACTGGATCCTCGCGTCAAGCCCGAGGATGACAGGTGGAGGCGTCGGCGAACGAAGAAGAGGCGTACCGACGACAAAGGCCCGGTTTCCCCGGCCTTTATCATGTCAGGCTTGAAGCGCTTGCCATTTTGATTCACGGCAAGCGCCCTATCACCTTGTTATTGCAGCGTTCTGTCGATCCGCTCGCACTCAGGCCGCGCGACGACGACCACCACCGCCCATCTGAGCGTCACCCAGATTGAACTGGGCAAGCAATGCGTTGAGCGAGGCGGCTTCGGACGCGAGACCATGGCTTGCCGCCGTCTGCTCCTCGACCATTGCCGCGTTCTGCTGGGTACCCTGGTCCATGGTGTTGACCGCCGTATTGATCTCCTGGAGCCCCGTCGACTGCTCACGCGTCGCCGTCACGATCGCGCTCACATGTCTGTTGATCTCCTGCACTTCGGCAACGATCGTCTCCAGCGCCTTGCCGGTTTCGCCGACCAAGCTCACACCGCTCCTCACCTGGTTGCCCGAGGTGGTGATCAGCGCCTTGATCTCCTTGGCGGCCTGTGCCGAGCGCTGGGCAAGCTCACGCACTTCCTGGGCGACGACGGCAAAGCCCTTGCCGGCTTCCCCGGCACGGGCCGCTTCGACGCCGGCGTTCAGAGCCAGCAGGTTCGTCTGGAAGGCGATGTCGTCGATGACGCCGATGATGTTGGAGATCTCGCCCGAGGACTTCTCGATCGCATGCATCGCGTCTACGGCGTTCGCAACGACTTCGCCGGACTTCTCGGCCCCGGCACGGGTGCGGGCGACGAGCGCGCCGACTTCCTCGGCCCGGCGGGCGGAGTCCTTGACGGTCGTGGTGATCTCTTCGAGCGCTGCGGCGGTCT
>NZ_JTLA01000084.1:0-50672 GCF_000799055.1 Ensifer sp. ZNC0028 | reverse complement strand
CGCCAGCGGCGGCGGTCGTCGCGGTGGCCGCGCGGCCCGCACGGGTGGCGCTGCCGCAAGCGAATAGGTTCTTTTTTCAGCATCGAGCTGAACCAAGGAAGGGAGAACGACGTTGAAAGGCAGCCATGCCTCATTGCCGTCCTTCTCCCTTTAGCCGTTGATAAGCCAGCCTTCAGCAACGCTACCGACAGATTTCGAGATTTCATCCGGCAACGCAAACGTGGAGATCATCATGACACGCAGCCTTCGCCTCGATGCCGCCAGCCTCTGGTTTGAAGCCCCCTTCGTGATCGCCGTCCGACTGCAGGAAATGCAGATGGCGGCGCTGACGGGCAAGTCACAGGATGTGACCGAGCTTCAGCGCATGATCTCCGAGAAGATCGCGGCGACCGCCGAAAGCGTCGTTGCCGTCAATGTCGCGCTCTGGAAAGCCGCCTTCGACAACACGATACGGATGATGACCGGCGCCACGGCATCGGGCCATGGAACGGCGATTGCTTCGGCGGCCCTGAGGCCCTATGGCAAGCGGGTGCGCAGCAACGCTCGGCGTCTGCAGCGCAAGAAGCCGTAAGCAATTTCCCCTTCATCGCAACAGCCTCCCGAAATGATGCTTTGAGATCGCTCCATGTCGGGATTGGACAACTATCGGGCCGGGTTCCGGTGCAGTCTGAAACCGTTTACCCGTGCTTCGCTCGCGGGCTGAAACACCAAAGCGGTGCTTCACCCCAGAGAGAGCGGACCTGATGAAAGACTTGAGAGCATGCGCATCGAAGGCACTTCCGAGATCGAGACCAACATGAGCGAAGCCGCGCAAAAGGAACCTCTGGTGCTGTTCATGCCCTCGGGCAAGCGCGGCCGTTTTCCGGTGGGCACACCGGTTCTCGATGCGGCGCGCAAGCTCGGCGTCTATGTCGAAAGCGTGTGCGGCGGCCGCGCCACCTGCGGGCGCTGTCAGATCGAGGTGCAGGAAGGCAACTTCGCCAAGCACAAGATCGTCTCTTCGCTGGAGCACATCTCGGAAAAAGGCGCCAAGGAAGAGCGTTACGAGAAGATCCGCGGCCTGCCGGATGGGCGGCGCCTGTCCTGTTCCGCCCAGATCCTTGGCGATCTCGTCATCGACGTGCCGCAGGATACGGTCATCAACGCCCAGGTGGTGCGCAAGGCCGCGACCGACCGGGTGATCGAGCGCAACGCCGCCGTCCAGCTCTGCTATGTCGAGGTCGATGAGCCCGACATGCACAAGCCGCTCGGCGATCTCGACCGCCTGAAGGTCATGCTGGAGAAGGACTGGGGCTGGAAGGATCTCTTGATCGCGCCGCACCTGATCCCGCAGGTGCAGGGCATCCTGCGCAAGGGCAACTGGGCGGTGACCGCCGCCATCCACCGCGACATGGATAGCTCGCGCCCCTTCATCGTCGGCCTGTGGCCCGGCCTGAAGAACGAGGCCTATGGCGTTGCTTGCGACATCGGCTCGACGACGATCGCCATGCATCTGGTGTCGCTGCTGTCGGGACGCATCGTCGCCTCCTCGGGCACGTCCAACCCGCAGATCCGCTTCGGCGAAGACCTGATGAGCCGCGTCTCCTATGTGATGATGAACCCGGATGGGCGGGAGGCGATGACCAAGGCGGTTCGCGAGGCAATCAACGGCCTGATCGGCAAGGTCTGCGCCCAGGGCGAAGTCGACCGCCACGACATTCTCGACATGGTTTTTGTCGCCAACCCGATCATGCACCACCTGTTCCTCGGCATCGACCCGACGGAACTCGGCCAGGCGCCGTTCGCGCTCGCCGTGTCCGGCGCGCTGCAATACTGGGCGCATGAGATCGATATCGACGTCAACCGCGGCGCGCGTCTCTACATGCTGCCCTGCATCGCCGGCCATGTCGGCGCCGATGCCGCGGGCGCGACCTTGTCTGAAGGCCCCTATCGCCAGGACAAGATGATGCTGCTCGTCGATGTCGGCACCAATGCCGAAATCGTGCTCGGCAACAAAGACCGCGTCGTCGCCGCCTCCTCGCCCACGGGACCTGCCTTCGAAGGTGCGGAAATCTCGTCTGGCCAGCGGGCGGCACCGGGGGCGATCGAGCGCGTGCGCATCGACCCGGCAACGCTGGAGCCACGCTTCCGCGTGATCGGCGTCGAAAAGTGGTCGGACGAGGAAGGCTTTGCCGAGGCTGCAGCCTCTGTCGGCGTCACCGGCATCTGCGGCTCGGCGATCATCGAGATCGTCGCCGAAATGTACCTCTCCGGCATCATCTCCGAGGATGGCGTCGTCGATGGCGGAATGGCGGCAAAAAGCCCGCGCATCATCCCGAACGGTCGCACCTTCTCCTACCTGCTGCATGACGGCGAGCCGCGCATCACCGTGACGCAGAACGACATCCGCGCCATCCAGCTTGCCAAGGCAGCGCTCTATGCGGGCATCAAGCTCTTGATGGAAAAGCAGGGCGTCGACCATGTCGACACCATCCGCTTCGCCGGCGCCTTCGGCTCGTTCATCGACCCGAAATACGCAATGGTCCTGGGCCTCATCCCGGACTGCGACCTCGACGACGTGAAAGCCGTCGGCAACGCCGCCGGCACCGGCGCACTGATGGCGCTGCTTAACCGCGGCCACCGCCGCGAAATCGAGCAAACCGTCAGCAAAATCGAGAAGATAGAGACGGCGCTTGAATCAAAGTTTCAAGAGCATTTCGTCAACGCCATGGCGATGCCCAACAAGGTCGACAACTTCCCCAAGCTCTCGACGGTGGTGACGTTGCCGGAGCGCAAGGTGAGCGCTGATGATGGCGAAGGCGGTGGCAGGCGGCGGCGGAGAAGCCGGGAGTAGGCTCGAGAGGTCGGGACACGCACCGAGTAAAGGTTCCCGATCCACACCCCCCTTAAACTGAAACAGCCCCGTGCAGGTTGCTGCATGGGGCTGCGCTGCGCGCTCTTGGCGTTAGCGGGCGACCAGGCCCTGAACCGGAACACCGTTGAAATTGGCGGTGCACGGTGTGCCTATAGGGTTTGGCGGACCGTAGACCGCACCCCACGGCGTCACACAATAATTGCCCCATGCCAACTGGGGGAAGCGATTGTTCATCGGCGCCGGTTGAAACTGCCCTCCGCCGGCCGGCTGCGCGAAGCCGCCCTGCACGCTCGGAACGGCATTGTCCAATGGATTGCCAAGACCCTGGTGAACCTGATCGAGGCCATTTGCAGTGTCCTGATTGATGACGCCCGCCTGGCACAGAACGTCAGCCAGAAAACCTGGTGAACAGTTAGCGGAAGCTTCGCTTCCAAGAAGAGAACACGCAGCTACCATAGAGACCATAATCTTGTTCATGATTTTTCTCCCTAGATCGCAAATAGTGTTGGCAACTTTTTTTACTTATCCTCGACCGCCACTACAAAGCGGATGAACAGATTTGGTCTGTTCATGAGTTACAACATATACCCGCAAGAAGAATTTAGACGTTACTAATGGAACACGGAGAAAATTTATCGGACGCGAACGCGCGTTGCGTAGACGGAACGTCGCGACAAAGGATACCTGATCGCCGATCAGAAAATTCACAAGCAGTGGCTGGATCGCATGCAATTGGCCGGCCTAGCGCCACCCTGCCCTCACCAGACGTGGACACTCGATATTTGAGCTTGCCTTAATTCCGACGGCGGGCGACGGTCTGATGAAACCTATTCCTTGAACTGGCATCCAAAACCTATGAACGACAAGATTCTCGACACTCTCACCGGCATGTACTTCACCGTCGACGATCCCGATGGCACCTATGGCACCGGCCAGATCATCCGGCTTGCTGCCGAAGGCATCTACTTCATCCGCTACGACGGCAACGAGGTGGAACTGCCGATGGAACTCGTCTCGATCGGCGAGATGCTGCAGACCACCGAAGAAGACTACAAGCTCTGGCGGTTCTTCGACACGACGGAGGAACGCGACAAGTGGATCGAATGGCTGGACGCGCCGTCGAAGCCCCGCGTCGTTTCGCTGGTGCGGCCGACGCCTGCTCCGACGAAATAGGCCATCGTCGCAAGGCACCGGAGCGGCTTTGCCGCTGTATTTGACTTGGCGCTGCGGTTGCAGCGCCTTCCTCACCGCCCGCTCGAGGCAGACTTTTCCATTAGCCGTTCCATGAACCGGCCATAGTCGATGATGGTACGCTGGTGGGTGCCTTCACCGATGAGGCCGGCTTCGTCGCGGCAGGTTGCCTTGAACGACAGCACTCGTCCTGAAATCTCGACAAGCTCGATTTCGGCCGTGACTGCCATGCCGACCGGTGTGGCTGCCACGTGCGAAACATTGACGGATGTGCCGACGGTTCGCTGGTGCGGGCCGAGATAGGGGCGCAAGGCCCGCACGCAGGTCTCCTCGATGAAGGCGACCATCATGGCCGTTGCAAACACCGGCGGCATGTCGCGAAAGCCCGGCCATGTGTCATCGATTTCCGGCACCGTGTGCAGCGGCGCCACCACCAGGGTTTCGGCACGCCGCAAACCGGTGGTGAGCACCGGAGGCTGGTGGAGCTCAGTCATATCCGCCCCAATCGCATCTTGATCGGCCACGACACGGGGCGCTTCTTCGTCGGATCGCCCCATATATCCGAGAGGTCGCGAACGAAGGTGTCGAGAATGTCGTCGCGCCCGGCCTCGTTGACGCGGCGAACCGCCGACCAGGTCGAGAGATAGCCGAGAAATTCGCCGAAATCCCAGGCCCGCTCGATGTTCATGTCCGGGTAAGCCATCTCCTCGAACGGGAATTCGATGCCGGCATAGCCGCCATCGACCAGCTTGCGCTCGGGCGGCCAGTAGGGGCCGATCTCGTCCGTGTAGAAGGTCGAAAAACGCGCCTGCAGTTCGGTCGGCTCCAATCGCAACACACCGTAGCTGACGAGCGCGATCACTGCTCCTTCCGCCGCGATCCGGCGCGCTTCCCTGTAGAAGGCTGGCCGGTCGAACCAGTGGGCAGCCTGTGCTGCCGCGATGAGATGGACGCTCCGATCGGCAAGGGGAAGGCGTTCCGCGGGCGCACAGATATATTCGACGTGTCGATGCGGCGTCGCATTCGCGATCTGGTCCTCGCTTGAATCGATCCCGACGACCGTGGTGAAATGGTCGGCGAGCTGGCAAGTGAGCTGGCCGTTGCCGCAGCCGACGTCGACCGCGCGGCCCTGCCCCTTCACCGTGCTCGCCAGGAACGTCGACAGGCCCGCCGGATATTCCGGCCGGAACAGGGCATAGGCGCTGCCCCCGGCATCAAACCAGTTTCTGGTCCCGACTTCAGCGGCCATCGGAAACCTCCTTTTCCTGACGATCTGATGCCGCCTCCAGGCGGCTCGCGAACCCTTCCCGCTCCAGCGCCGCCCCGAGCGCCTGCAGCACCTCAAGAACCGGATAACCGATTTCCTCCTCAAGGCCCCGGATCGCCAGGAATGTCGTCTGCCAGTGCGGCTCCAGGAGTTTCAGGAGCGCCGCCCCCTTCTCCGTCAGCCGTAGGCCGGTCTTCCTGCCATCGTCGAGGCCGTGCCGGGCAAGGAGCCCGTCCTTCAGCATCAGGCTGACAGTCTGGCTGATCGCGCCCTGGGTGAGACTGCTGCTGCTGGTGATCTCAGTGACAGTCTCGGCGCCCGCGGCAAGCGCGCGCAACACAGGCGTATAGCGCGGCCTGTAGTCGATCTTCAGGGTTTCATATCGCTCGGCCGCTCCCTGGTCGACGAGTTCGCCGGCATATCGCAGGAGTTCGCCGAGCCCGGGTTTGTGTCTAGTGCTCATGCCATCGAAATACATTAGCGCTAATGTAATTGCAAATGCGTTTCAAAATGCCGGGCCATGCACCGATAACGGCCGGTCAAGCTCCCCGACCGAAGTGGCCTAACCCATTTGGATCATGGCGAAATCGGCGAATGATCCGATAGGCCTAGACGGTCGTTCACCGTCCTTTGTGTTATGCTTTGTGGGAGGGAGTAGATCCATGGCACCCACACGATCCGATATTTCCGAACGCGTGAAGGCGATCCTCGTCGAGCTGCTCGGCGTCAAGGCGTCCGAAGTGACCGACGATGCCGAGATCGAAGACGATCTGGGCGCCGACTCGCTCGAAGTGTCTCAATTGGCGATGCTGGTGGAGGAGGAGTTCGAGATCTACCTGACCGACGACTCGGCCGAAAAGCTGATCACGGTCGGCGACCTGGTCGACTTCGTGCTGGCGTCGAAAACGCTGAAGTGATCATCCGGCAATAAAAAAGGCCGGGGCGAAACCGCACCGACCTTCCTCATCATCGCTCTTACACCAATGCCAGTACATCCGTGGTCAAAAGTCTAAAGCGACGCGACAGTTGCGAGCGGCGAACACATTCAGCGCTCATAAGCAAACGTCGACGGATGGACTTGTACGCAACGATTGTGTCCGAAAGATGACCGCACGCGCTGCGCGTTGCTATAAATAAATCAGCCCGGCCAAACCGCCTCGCAAGCACACGAGCACCGGACACGCCAAACACAAAAAGCGCCACGCGTTAGCGGAACACGCGGCGCTTCGGTTGAGGGGGCGAACCGATCCGGCCTATTGCGGCGTCAGGTCAAATCCGAACCACTTCTCCGACAGGCGCTTGATGGTGCCATCGGCCTTGGCGGCGGCAATGGCATCGTCGAACAGCGCCTTCAGTTCCGGGTCGGTCTTGCGCAGGCCGACGGAGCTGCCGGCGCCGAGGAAGCCGCCCTGGAAGCGGGGGCCGGTGATGACCATGTCGCTGTTGGCAGGCTTTTCGACAGTCGTCTTCAGGTAGCCCATGGACGCCATGACGAAATCGACGCGGCCGGCAACGAGATCGAGATCGTGCTGCTCGGTCGTCTTGTACTCGCGCACCTCGACGACGTCCTTCAGATATTCATCGATGAAGCGCGCCGCGATCGAGGCGGTCTGGACGCCAATGGTCTTGCCTTCTATCAGCGGCTTCAGCTCGTCGACCGCCTTGCGCGCGCCGGCCTCGTTGGAGGCGAGCGAGAACAGCTCACCCTTCATCGGCAGGGTTTCGAGGTCGCCACCCCTCAGCGTCGCGAAGGCCTGGCCGGTGCTGCCATAGGAAATCGAGAAGTCGATGACTTCCTTGCGCTTCTCGGTGGCCGACATGCCGGCCATGATCGCGTCGAACTTGCCGGCGTTGAGCGCCGGAATCATGCCATCGAAGGATTGCGCGATGACGGTGCACTCGACCTTCATGTGGTCGCAGAGGATCTTGCTGAGCTCGATCTCGTAACCGTCGAGCGTGCCGTCCGCCTTGGTCAGGTTATAGGGCGGAAAGGCGCCTTCGGTGGCGATGGTCACCTTCGTCCACTTCTTGTCCTCGGCCTGCGCCGGCATGGACATCAGCCCCGCGGCAACGGCAAGCGCCGATGCCATGATTGCGGTCGTCTTTTTCATTACAGCATTCCCCTTTTGTGGATGTTGATTGCTTTGTTTTTCGGCCCGCCGATCACGGCAGGCTTCAACTCTTGATGAACTGGCGGAAGCGCTCCGACTTCGAACGGGTGAAGACCTCATGCGGCGGCCCCTCTTCCTCGATCGTGCCCTTGTGCACGAAGACGACGCGGCTGGAGACGTCGCGGGCAAAGCCCATCTCGTGGGTGACGACCAGCATGGTGCGGCCCTCTTCGGCGAGACCGCGCATGACGCGCAGCACCTCGCCGACGAGCTCCGGGTCGAGAGCCGAGGTCGGCTCGTCGAAGAGCATCGCCTTCGGGCGCATGGCAAGCGCACGGGCGATTGCGGCGCGCTGCTGCTGGCCGCCGGAGAGATGCGAGGGATAGTGGTTACGCTTGTCGGCAATGCCGACCTTCGCAAGCAGCGCCTCCGCCTCCTCGATCGCTTCCGCCCGCGGCCGCTTCAGCACATGCACCGGTGCTTCGATGACGTTTTCGAGCACGGTCTTGTGGGACCAGAGATTGAAGCTCTGGAACACCATGCCGAGTTCCGAGCGGATGCGGTCTACCTGCTTCTGGTCGGCCGGGCGGCTGCGCCCGTCGCTGGACGCCTTCAGGCGGATCGCCTCGCCCGCCACCTCGATGGTGCCGGAATTCGGCACCTCCAGCATGTTGATGCAGCGAAGCAGCGTCGACTTGCCCGAGCCGGAGGAGCCGAGGATGGAGATCACCTCACCCTCGCACGCGTCGAGCGACACGCCCTTCAGCACCTCGACCGGGCCGAAACTCTTGTGAAGGTCGTGCACGCGGATCGCGACCGGCGTGGTAACGGCGGCGGACATGTTCAATGGGTTTCTCCCTTGAGTTCGGCGACGATCGGCAACGGCGCGCGCAGTTGCGGGTTGAACCGGTGTTCGGCCAACGCAACGAGCCGGGTCAGCGCGAAGTTGATGGCGAGATAGATGAGACCGGCAACGACGAAGACCTCGATCACCCGGTAGCTCTCCGAGATCAGCTTGGCGGCGACGCCGGTGATTTCCATCAGCGTGATGATCGAGGCGAGTGAAGTGGCCTTCACCATCGAGATCATCTCGTTGCCATAGCCCGGCAGCGCCTGACGCAGCGCCTGCGGCATGACGATGCGTCGGAAGATCATCAGGCGCCCCATGCCGCAGGCCCGCGCTGCCTCCACCTGTCCGTGCGGCACCGAGAGCAGCCCGCCGCGGATGATTTCGCTGGCATAGGCGGCCGTGTTCAGCATCAGCGCCAGCACGGCGCACCAGTAGGGCTCGCGCAGAAGCGGCCAGAAGATGCTGTGACGCACCGCCGGAAACTGGCTGAGGCCGTAATAGATCAGGAAGATCTGCACGAGCAGCGGTGTGCCGCGGAACAGGAACACATAAATGCGGGCAAAGAGATCGAGCGCGAGGATGCCCGACAGACGCGCGAGCGCCAGCCCGAGTGCCAGCACCGAACCGAGCGCGATCGACGTCGCGGCCAGCTCCAGCGTCAGCGGCAGGGCCGCCGCCAGGCTCCAGAAGGTTTCGAGGGCAAAATTGATATCCATCAGCCCCTCCTGACGCCGCGCGAGAACCGACGCTCGGTGAGCTGAAGGATGAGGCCCGAGACAGTGGAAATCGCGAGATAGATCATCGCTGCAATGAAGAAGAAGTCGAAGGGGCGGCTGGTCGATCCGGCGCCGATCTGCGCCTGGCGCAAGAGTTCGACGACGCCGGTCACCGAGACCAGTGCGGATTCCTTCAACACCACCTGCCAGACATTGCCGAGGCCCGGCAGCGCATAACGCAGTGTCAGGGGCGCGGTGATCCGACGAAACTTGAGGAGCCGGCCCATGCCGCAGGCGGTTGCCGCCTCCAACTCGCCCGGATGCACGGCGCGGAAGGCGCCGCGATAGACCTCGGTCTGCTGGGCGCCAGAGGTGATGCCGACCGCAAGGGCACCGGCGATGAAACCGGGAAAGCTGACGAAACCCTCCGCACCGAACAATTGGCCGACCGCCGTCACCACGGCGCTGCCGCCGAAATAGAAGAGATAGATGACCAGGAGGTCGGGAATGCCGCGAAGGACAGTCGTGTAGGCCTCGGCGCAGCCACGGACGACCGGGCCGCCGGAGATCTTCGCCCAGGCGCCGAAGGTGCCGATGAAGCCGCCGATCGCAAAGCCGGCGACGGCGATCAGGATCGTCATCCAGGCGCCAGCGGCAAGCGCCGGCCCCCAGCCGTCCGGCCCGACGCTGATAATGTCAAGGAAACCGGGCTCAGTCATCGCAGCGCCTCCCTTCGCTCGTGATCGATGACTTAGCCATGGGCGCCCCCGGGGATCGGCGGGTTCACATCGTCAGGAATGGGATTGACGAAGGGCGTGCCGTCAAGCCGTGCCGCGTGATCGGCCTTGGCAGCGGCGATGAGCGTGGGATCGAGGATCAGTTCGACCGCGGTGCTCGCCATCACCTTGGCCGCGTGCTCCATGCCCTTGTGCGCCGCCGGCAATTTGCCTTGCGCAACCAGCTGCCAGGAATGGCCCGGCGTACCGATGGCATAGGTCGCGCCGCGCATCTGCACGGTCGGCACCACCCAGCTGACGGTTCCGACATCGGTCGAACCGACGAGCGTGCCGGCGCCGTTTTCCGGCGGAAAGATCGTATCGCAAAGGGCAACGCCCCGGCGCAGCTTCAGCCCAAAGCGCTCGAAGGCAGAGGCGATATCCTCGCCGGTAAAGGTCTCCTGGAACTTGGCCGCCATCCGCCGGTCATCCTCGTCGAACTGAGGCGGTCCCAGATGCTCGAGCTGGCGATGCATCAGCGATTCGAGCGGCGTGTTGCCGACGAGGTTGGCGTCGCCGCTGACGATCTCGTCCGTGACGGTCGTGCCGGTCATCATCGCCGCGCCCTTGGCGACGCTGCGGACGCGTTCAACGAGATCGAGCAGTTCCGGCAAGCTGCGGGCGCGCACGAGATAGCGGGCCTTGGCGCGGGCCTGCACCACGTTCGGCGCATTGCCGCCCGTATCGGTCACCGCATAGTGGATGCGCGCCGATGAGGGCATGTGCTCGCGCAGATAGTTGACGCCGACATTCATCAGTTCGAGTGCATCGAGCGCGCTGCGGCCGAGATGGGGGGCAGCCGAAGCGTGCGACGCCCGGCCGCTGAAGCGGAAGTCGAGTTCGTTGCAAGCCAGCGAGATCGGGTTGTTGACGCCGGCAAACGGTGCCGGGTGCCAGGAGATCGCGATATCGACATCGTCGAACACGCCGGCACGCACCATGAAGCCCTTGGATGAGCCGCCCTCTTCCGCCGGGCAGCCGTAATAGCGCACCCGCCCCTTGATGCCGTTGGCAGCGAGATAATCCTTGACGGCCGTCGCCGCCATCATCGCGCCGGCGCCAAGCAGGTTGTGGCCGCAGCCATGACCGTTGCCGCCGTCGACCAGCGGCCGCTCTTCGGCAATGCCTGCTTCCTGGCTGAGGCCCGGCAGCGCATCGAACTCGCCGAGGATGGCGATAACAGGTCCACCCTCGCCCGCCTCGCCCATGACTGCCGTGGGCATGCCGGCGATGCCGCGCGACACACGGAAACCTTCGGCCTCCAGCAGCGCGGCGTGTTCGGCCGACGAGGAAAACTCCTCGTAATTGGTTTCCGGCGTATCCCAGACCCGGTCGCTGAGCACGAAAAACCGGTCGCGCTTGGCTTCGAGGAGGTCCCAGACGTCACAGGCATTTTTCATCGTTTCTTGACTTCCTCAACAATAGTAACCAGAATTGGCGCCAATTTATGATAACATTTTTGGATACACAAGAGGGTCCTGAAACATTTCGCGCAATGTGCACAACGGCGAGAGGCAGGCCCGCAACGCCGCTCTCGCGCATTGAATTGTTCGGGACGGCATCATAGTTTCTCCAAAAATGGAGCCAATTCCGCTGCAGCAGGCAGCCTGGGACATGCACCAGAACCATGCGCCGGAAGCCGGCGACAGGCGGAAAAGAGAGTGTAAGGCAGGATGAGCGACGATCTGACGGAAATGCTGGCGCCCGAGGAAAAGCCCGAGGACAAGAGGGACGTTACCGACCTCCTGCTGCACGACATTCTGACCGGAACCTTGCCGGCCGGCGCGTGGCTGAAGCAGATCGACCTGGAGCGCCGCTACGACTGCACGCGACCGGAAGTGCGCCGGGCGCTCGACCGGCTGTCACAGCGCCGGCTGGTGCAGCACAACCCCAACCGCGGCTACCAGGTCTATGAACTCGACGACCAGCGCACGCAGGAAATCAGCGACATCCGCGTGATTCTCGAAACCGGTGTCGCCGACCGCATGGTCGCCAATGCAACGCCCGCCACCATCGCCGAATTGCGGCAACTCGCCCGGCAGTTCGACGAGATGTCGTTCCGCGGCTCCATCATGGAGCATTACGACGCCAACCTCGCCTTCCACCGCGCCCTTCTCATGCTTTCCGGCAATAGCGAGCTCGTCGACGTCGTCGCCGAAATCCGACAGCGCACCGTATCCGCTCCGGTGTCGCAATGGCGCACCCGCGCCCGCATCGAGCAATCGGCCCGCGAGCACCATTTGATGGTCGATGCGCTGGAAGCCCGGGACCTGCCCGAACTGAAACGGCTGATCGAGATCCACATCCGCCAGGCGCCGATCAAGACCTGAGCCTTGCCGGCGCGCTGGACTTGACTACCCGCCAAAGAGGATCGTCACGGCCACAAGCACCGCGCCGATCGCCGTCATCGCGAAGGCCATCGGCCAGGGGCTGCGGCCCATGTAACGCCCAAGGCGCGCGCCAATGACGAAGAGCATGGCGAGCGCGATGGCGTTCGAGGCGCGCATGGCGAGCGCGACATTGTCCGTCAGCAGGAACGGAATGCTTGGCGGCAGGGTCGAGGCGACGACGAGCAGGAAGATCGCGACGGCCGCCTTCAGGTCGCGCGCAGTCACGACCCGGTGCCGGGGGTCGGCGGAGAGCGCCCTCACCCGCAAAAGCAGCGCTTCCGTTTCCTTGGGCGAAGAGACGCGGCGCACATCGTCGGGCAGGCTTTCGAGAAACAGTTCGCGGGCGCGTTCGAGCCGTTCATGCCTGAGCCGATCGAGGAAACCGCGCCGTCGCACGCGCTCCACCACCGTCGTCAGCACATACATGACGCCGTCGACGATGCCCCAGGCGATGTTGCAGCCGAGGGCGGCAACCAGCACGGCATTGACCCCGCCCTCGCCGCCCGCAACCGAACTCATCGTTCCCGTGAAGGACAGCGCCATCAGGAGGCCGAAGATGATCTCCGACAGGCGGTCGATCGGATCGAGAATGCGCGACCGCTCGCTCATGCCCGGGCACTCTCTGAACGTGACCGGGACGACAGGGAGGCGGCGGGCAGCGACCGGGAAGCGCGCAACCGCGATACCTCCCCTTACTGGACCTGCAGATCGGCGAAGGCGTCGCGCACATGGTCGGCAACCGCCAGCACCGGCGCCGGCGCATCCGAGATCACCTGCAGACCGATATTGTAGTGGCCGAGATCCGGCAGGCCGTCGCGCTCGCCAAGCTGCACCATTTCCCCCTGGACGAGGTAACGCGGCAGCGGCGCGATCGCGAGACCGGCAAGCACGGCGGCGCGCTGCCCGGTGGTATAGGCGCTGAGGAAGGCGATGCGGAACTTGCGGCCGGCACGCGCCAGCTTTTCCACCGCATCGGCACGCCAGACGCAGCCGTCCTCCCACATCGACACCGGCAGCGGATCCTTCAGGTGCGCGCTGCCGCACTTGGCGCCGGCCCAGACCAGCTTCTCCTGCATCAGGATTTCACCGTTCCTCGGCACGCCCTCCGTCAGGCTGTTGAAGATGGCGATGTCGAGCCGGTGCTCGTCGACCTTCTTGCGCATGGCGTTGCTCATGCCGATCGACACGTCGACCGTGACGTTCGGGTAGGATTCGGCGAAACGCTTCAGCACCTCGGGCAGGATGCGCTCACCCACATCCTCGGGCGCGCCGACGCGCACGACGCCGTTCATGTCCGGCAGCAGGAAGCGCGACACCGTTTCGTTGTTAAGCGAGAGGAGCCGGCGGGCAAAGCCGAGCAACAGCTCCCCCTTGGGCGTCAAGGTGACCGAGCGCGCGTCGCGCAGGAACAGCGTGCAGCCGAGCATTTCCTCGAGTTTCTTGATCTGCATCGAGACAGCCGACGGCGTGCGGTAGACGGTTTCGGCGGCAGTGGTGAAGTTGCCGGTCTCGGCAATCGCGATGAAAGTCTTCAGCACGTCCATTTCGAGAAGCGGAAGCGCATGGCGCATCAGCATGTTCATGGCGTCAACCTCATTCAAAAAAACTGAAAGAAAGCTTCACTTCATTTCGTTTGATTGAACATCAGCGATGGCCGATAGTCAAGCTCAAGGACGACGCAGGAAGGAGAAACGCATGTCCACCGCAGCCCTTGTTATCGCCGCTTCGAAGAGTTCCCTCCGTAACAGCTGCCTGCCGCAGGCAGTGGTAAAAAAGGAGCATAGCAGGAGCAACGACATGGTCCTCAACGCCCTCAACCAGATGATCGCCGTCCTCGACGGTGTTGCACGGCAACGACGCGAAAAACAGATCGCGCGGAATCGGGTGGAAGCCCGGCGCGAACTCGCCAAACTGCCCCAGAGAGTCCGTGACGACGTGATGTTTGCGGATCCGCTAATCAATCACCATGTTTGATGGAAGGCATCAAACATATTCGTTGGAATGATAAGTCAGGTTAGGCCATACATATCATCATGGTCGCGACCTGCTGAGACACTCAGAAGGAGCCATGAAATGTCCAACACTCATCTTTCATCGGCCTCGGAACGGGCATCCTCCCACTCGTCCCTTCCGGGTCTCTTCAATCTGCAGGTTCGTGCCTGGGCAGCGTGGAAGCGTCATCGCCAGGAACGCGCTCTCGAAAACCTGTCCTATGACACGCTGAAGGACATCGGCTTCCCGTCGGTGGACGATGCGGTGCATAAGACCGAGCAATGAATGTAATGTGAGCTCTCTTTCTGAGCATCACGGATTAGAGGGGCATCGCCGGAATGGCGGTGCCCTTTTCGTTATGGGCGATGGCTCCGCCCTTCGCGCACAAGGACGACCGCTTAAGGCAGCAGTTGCAAGAGAAGAGATGACGAACTGAGGAACCAACCGGCGACTAGTCCCACAAATCCGAGCGCCAGCGCGCCGACGATGCCGTGTCCCTGCCAGCCGATATAGGCGCCGAGGGCGATCGTCGCCAAAGTGATCAAAACCGTCCACAGAATCTGGGCCAGCGACAGTAGACGGGTGGCGATCGCCCTGTCGTCACTCATGCAAAATTACCCTCTCCGATGTGCCCGCAACCTTGCATGTAGTGTAGAAATGCACTTCCCCAAGGGCGTGATCTGCCCGCAAGACCGCTCCCTAGATTTCCTGCAGCCGATCGCGGCACTGCCGCCTCCACGCCATCTTCTGCCATCGCCGTACGACTTGTCTCTTACCGACACCCGCAGTATCCGCGAAAAGAGTCGCAATCGGCAAACACAACCATTGCGCGCGCTTTGCAGATGTTGCGTATCTCTGGCAGTTCTTGTCCGATAGCGTCAACGGCACTGTAAAAACTGTCGCTTTCCTTACAAAAGCCTGAAAGCCTGGCCGAACCGCCTTTTGCCGCGCGATGTCGCAATGCGAAATCTCTTTGCGGTCGCTGCTATCCATGCGAATGTCGCAAACAGACAAGCCGAAGAGTATCTTCCAAGCGACGAATATACCCGCATCGCCAAGCATGGGAAGCCTCATGAACAAGCCACTGACCAAAAAGCGTTCTCTCGTCTTCTTCCTGGTGCCGAACTTTTCCATGCTGCCCTTTTCGGCGGCGATCGAAACGCTCCGCATCGCCAACCGCATGCTCGGCTACGAGGCCTATTCCTGGCGCCTCGCTTCGTCGGACGGCGAGAAGGTCCTGTCGTCGAGCGGCATCGCCCTCGAGGTCAATTCGTCGCTCGCCGACGAGCGCAAGTTCCTGGGCGGCGAAAACCGCCCCTCGATGGTGCTGGTCTGTTCCGGCATCTATGTCGAAGACTTTAACAACAAGTCGGTCAACGCCTGGCTTCGCGAGGTCTATAACCGCGGCGTGGCCGTCGGCAGCCTCTGTACCGGCGCCCATGTGCTGGCCTCCGCCGGTCTTCTGACCGGCAAGCGCTGCGCCATCCACTGGGAAAACCTGCCGGGCTTTTCCGAAAGCTTCCCGCAGGTCGACGTCTATGCCGATCTCTATGAGATCGACAGCAACATCTACACCTGCGCCGGCGGCACCGCCTCGCTCGACATGATGCTGAACCTGATCGACCAGGATTTCGGCGAGAGCCTCGTCAATCGCGTCTGCGAACAGGCGCTGACCGACCGCGTGCGCGGCCCCCATGACCGCCAGCGCCTGCCGCTGCGCGCCCGCCTCGGCGTGCAGAACGCCAAGGTGCTGTCGATCATCGAATTGATGGAGGCAAACCTCGCCGAGCCGCTGTCGCTCCTGGAAATCGCCGAGGGCGCCGACCTTTCGCGCCGCCAGATCGAGCGCCTCTTCCGCCAGGAAATGGGCCGCTCGCCTGCCCGCTACTACCTGGAAATCCGTCTCGACCGCGCCCGGCACCTGCTGATCCAGTCGTCGATGCCGGTGGTCGAGGTGGCCGTTGCCTGCGGCTTCGTCTCCGCCTCGCACTTCTCCAAGTGTTATCGCGAACTCTACAACCGCTCGCCGCAGCAGGAGCGCGCCGACCGCAAGCTGACGCTGCAGATGGCGCGGTAACGGCGGATCAGACGGACCAGACAAGGGCGGAGCTTCTCCGCCCTTTTTCGTTGGTGACACTCTCCGCTTGTGCCGTCCTGGCGCTTGCACGCGCCGTTGTTTTGGATTGAATGGTCAGCGTTTCAGGAGAGCGAGGAGCACACCGAACAATGGCCCCCGTGGAGATCGATCCCGCCAAGGTTCACGAATTCAAGGACTTCCAGAGCTTCTACGAGTGGCTCGCCGCCCACCACCAGAGCGAGACCGAAGTGTGGATCCAGACCCACAAGGTCTCATCCGGCCTCGCCTCGATCACGCCAAAGGAAGCGATCGACGCCGTGCTGTGCTGGGGGTGGATCGACGGCGTGCGCAAGGGGCTCGATGAAAAAAGCTTCCTGCAACGCTATTCGCCGCGCGGCAAGAAGAGCATCTGGAGCCAGATCAACGTCGACAATGTCGCCCGCCTGATTGCCGAAGGCCGCATGACCGAGCATGGCCTGAAACAGGTCGATGCCGCCAAGGCCGACGGCCGCTGGGACCGCGCCTATGCGAGCGGCAAGGACATGCAGATCCCCGAAGACCTGCAGGCCGCGATCGACGCCGAGCCCGAGGCGAAAGAAATGCTCGCCAGACTCAGCGCCCAAAACCGCTTCGCGCTCGCCTTCCGCACCCACAACATGAAGACCGAGGCCGGCCGCCGGAAGAAGATCGAGACCTTCGTCGAGATGCTGAAACGCGGCGAAACGATCTATCCGCAGAGGCGGAAATAACCGGGGCGCCTGCGCCGTGCTCGCATCACTGGCCGGCGCGACCGAAGGCCTGAGCTGCTCCTCCGGTATTGCCGGTGGCCGGCGGGCCGAAGCGATTGGCGTCCTCTTCGCCCGGAAGGAAACCCAGCATCACGAGGCCGAGCAGCGGCCCGACGATCGGAACGAAAAGCGCAAGGTTCCACCACCCGGAACGACCATGGTCGTGCCAGCGCTTGGTGTTGACGGTGAAGCTGAAATAGAGGTTTGCGATGAGGATGACGAAAACGAGCAAGTGCATGAGGCTGAAGCCCGGCGCATAGTTATCTACGCCCGAAAGCGCCAACAACGCCCCGCCGGCAAACACCGCCGCTGCCGTCGCAATCCAGACGACAATCTGCGCCAACCACCAAGTCTGGCGTCCGATGCGGCCATCGGCGCTCGTAAAGGTTTGTGAATTCACGTCGTCCCCTCCCTACCGGCCTATCCGAATCCAAGCGCGCCCCGCGCTCGTTGGCCCCGACCTGCATATAGAAGGCCAGTCAATAAACGTCTAGATTTCATCGCGGCAGAAAGCGCCTCATGATTGCGCGGGCAAGCCGCCTTGCAGTTGCAGTCTGAAATCCGTGAGACGCCTCGCTCTCCGCTGCCTCCGCGTGACGACCTGCCCGTAAACGCGCGTGACCCTAACCGTGGAACGCCCGCTCCAGTTCGGCGATGTCGAGCTTGATCATGCCGAGCATCGCTTCCGTCACGCGCTTGGCGCGCGCACGGTCGGAATGGGCGACCATGTCGCCGAGCACCCGTGGCACGATCTGCCAGCACAGCCCCCAGCGGTCGCGGATCCAGCCGCATTGTTCGATCTGCCCGCCGTTTTCGCTGATCGCGTTCCAGATCCGGTCGATCTCCTCCTGGGTGTCGCACTGGATCATGATCGAGAATGCATGGTTGAACGGATCGAGCGGCCCGGCTTCCAGCGCCAGGAATTCCTGATTGCCGAGCGTGAACTCGATGGTCGTCACGCTGCCGGGTGGCCCGCTCGGGCTTTCCGCCGGCAAGGTGGTGACGCGGATGATCGCCGAATTGGGAACGAGCGAAATGTAGAAGTCGACCGCTTGACGCGCCTCCTTCGCAAACCAGAGATTTGAAACGACATTGGTCATGATTTGGTCCTCCTCGTGCCGCCTGATCATGTGCGGTAACCGAAGGACGATCGACTTCGTTCCAAGCCGACAAGTGGCGGATCTTTATTTCTGAAGGTGGGCCCGCCGGCTTGCCCGGCAGTTTACGACGCCAGCGCGTCGAGCAGCGCCAGTTCGGAAATCACCCGGTTCCGGCCGGCATGCTTGGCCATGTAGAGAAACTGGTCTGCGGCGTGCAGGTAGTTTTCGAAGGCCTCGGAGCTTTCGATTGTGGCAAGTCCGATCGAGACCGTGATCGTCAGTTCCTCGTCGTCGGCGACGATGCGGGATTTTGCGAGTTCGAGCCTCAGCGCGTCGCAAAAGGCGAAGGCGCGCCGCACGTCGCAGCCGTTGAAGAGAATGCCGAACTCCTCGCCGCCGAGGCGGGCAAGCAGATGATCCTCGCCGACAAGCGCGGACAGACGCTTGGCCACGTGCTTCAGCACGATGTCGCCGATCTCGTGGCCATAGGTGTCGTTGAGGCGTTTGAAATGATCGATGTCGAGCACGGCGATCGCCGTCGGCTCGCCGCGCCTGAGGCACTGCTCGACCACCCGCGGACCAGCCACGAAGAAGTGGCGGCGATTGTAGAGGTCGGTGAGATAGTCGCTGGCCGCCTGCCGCTGCAGCGTCTGCAGCCGCTTCTGCACGCCGGCGGCCTGCGCAATGCGGCCGTTGAACTCCGCTTCGAGGAACGGCTTCTGGATGAAATCCGTACCGCCTGCTTCTAGGAAACGTGCGCCGGCGCGCCGGTCGCCGCTGTCGGAGAGGCCGATGACCGGCACCGCACCATCACCCCGCCGCCGCTCCACCTCGGCAAGCAGCGCAGCGCCAGACATGTCGGAGAGATCAAGGTCGGTCACAACGAGATCGACGGCTTCGCCGCTATCGAGCACCTGCAGCGCATCGGCGGCGGACGCGACCTCGCAGACGGAAATCCGCTGCCGCCGCAAGATGCCGGCCAGTTCGCTGCGTGAGGCAGAATCGGAATCGGCAAGCAGCACCGTCGTCTTGCCGTTGGTCAACGCCCGGTCGACGGCGCCGATCAAAAGATTGATCGATTCCGGCTGGTGCTTGATGACGCAATCGAGCGCGCCGCGCCTGAGAATCTCCTCGCGCGTATGGTCGTTGAAGGCCGCGGTGAAGACGACGGCCGGAACCTGGTTGTCGAGGATGAAGTCGAGCGCCTCGCAATTGGGCGCATCCGGAAGATTGAGATCGAGAACGGCGAGAGAGAAACTGTCAGGCGCCAGTTCCAGCGCTTCTCTCAGCGCCGCCAGCGAGCTGCAATGGGTAACGCGAATGCCGTGGACGGATTCGAGCCCGTACTTCAGCGCCGTCGCGAACATCCGGGAGTCCTCGACAAGCAGCATGCGCTTGTCGCTGTGCTTTTGCACAGAATTCACCCGGCCTGGCGTGCGGCGCAATCTCACGTCCCTGCAACCCCTCTCGAGCCGCAGGCGTGCTTCCCTCAAGGGGTGACGCTGGCTCCCGATATCTTCAACCCGGCCACTTGCCACGCCTGGCCTTTCGGCCGGCGTGATCCGTGTGACCGGGTTCCCCGCTCCTGCTGCGGCGGATTGAAGACCGATCGGATTGCAATTTCGTTAATACGGCAACCTGTGCGCGGCATTTTTGATGCACGTGCCCAATAATTCTAAGGGGTTTTCACCCTTCTTGTTTTGATGGTTAAGCAGGAACCCTAACTTTTTCACTGAGTGTGCGGATCTTCGTCAACGTGTCCAGGTTCTGGTTGACGCGGCAGTAGAACTCCTCGTTGACGAAGGGGCGAACGACGAAGTCGTTGCCGCCGGCTTTGAGGAACCGCGCTGACAGAAGCCGGTTGGTCGACGACGAAACGCCGATGATACGCAGCTGGTGTGGCCCGTAGGAACCGCGGATGCGCCGCGTCAGCTCGAAGCCATCGATATCGGGCATGTTGTAGTCGGTGATGACGAGGCCGATATCCGGATTGTTCTTCAGAAGCTCCAGCGCCATCGCGCCGTTTTCGGCCGAGCTGGTGCGGAAGTTGTAGCGCTTGAGCTGCGTCGTCAGCAGCGCACGTGCCGTCGGGCTGTCGTCGACGATCAGCACATGGTGCTTGTGGTTGGTGAGGAACCGGCAGACCGATTCTGCCAGCATGTCGACGGCAAAGACGCTGTCCTTGATGACGTAGTCGACGATCTCCTTGGCGAGAATCTTCTCGCGCGTCGATTCCTGGAACGAGCCGGTAAAGACGACCGTCGGCACGCTCATGTCGATCAGATAGTTGAGCGCCTCGCCGTTTTCCGCCCCCGGCAGGTTGATGTTGGAGATGGCGAGCGAAGCCGGGAATGTCGCGTTTTCAACGGCGAACTGCAGATCGTCATAGTCGCGGCAGACGATGACATCGATGTCGAACAGCTCTTTCAGCCGCTTCGAGACCATCGAGGAAAAGAGGTTGGAGTCCTCGGCGAGCACGATGCGGTGCTCGGCAAGGGATTCGCCGGAATAATACATCCCGGAAACGCCAAAAAATGACATTGAACGCCTATGTAAAAGAGTGTCCCCCTACAGCTCCGCGCGTTCTTCATGCCCGCCTAGTCGCTGTAACTTGCAGGCTCCATGCTAGAGGAGAAAGGCTTTCTTCGGTGTTAATGGGCGGCCGGCGAATTAATGAGATGGGCGTGCCGGCTTGAGACGCTAACGGCTCCGGACGCTTGCATTCCTCATGCCTCCGGGGTTCGTCCACGCCGCGTCTCGGCGGTCCGGCGGATGACCTCGGCGATCTCCGGATTGCTGCTCGACAGCATCTGGAAATCCTCCGAATAGAGCGACAGCAGCGACACCTCTGTGGCGGCCGTGACGGTGGCCGAGCGCGGCTCACCCGATATCAGCGCCATCTCGCCGAAGAAGCTGCCGGGGCCGAGCTCGACCGGCGTCGGCGACGGCGTTGCGATCGTCACACGCCCCTCGACGATGAAGTACATCTGGTCGCCCGGCTCGCCTTTGCGGCAGATGATGCTACCCGCCGGCACCACGCGGGAGCGCAATGCCCGGACGATCTCGACGAAGGCGGCCGAGCCGAGCTTTTCGAACAGCGGCACCGCCGCGACCAGTTGCCAGTTGCGCACGAAATCCTGGCGGCGCACTTCTTCGAAAAACCCGGTGGCAAGAATGCCTGCCCAGAGTGCAAAGATGCCGATACCGCTCATCATCACCAGACCCGCAAGCACCCGGCCGGCGAGCGTCTGCGGGATCTCGTCGCCATAGCCGGTGGTCGACAGCGTCACCACCGCCCACCACATGGCCTGCGGAATGCTGCCGAACTTGTCCGGCTGGATGTCGCGCTCGATCAGGTAGGCGACCAGCGATGCGCCGAAAAGCACGATGCCGAAGAGCGAGGTGACGCCGACGAGATTGGGCGCGGCGCGCGCCACCACCCGGCCGAGCAGCCGGAAGAAGGTGGAATGGCGCAAGGGCTTCAGAAGCCAGACGCCGCAATAGAGGCTCTGGTCGCGCGGATCGGCGAACAGGAAGGCGGCCAGCGGAACGACGACGGCCACCGCATCGATGACGAGATGCGGCATCAGCGCGCGTCGGTCCGCCGTGGGCCAGGCGGCAAGCGTATCGGCCAGCTGCAGCACATAGAAAAGCCAGAGGCCGCCAAGCACCAGCTCCAGCGACAATCGCGTCGTCGCGCCGATGTTGCGTGTCGTCAACGCCGCGACGGTGGCAAGGCCGAGCGCTGCCAGCAGCCCGTTGAGCGGCGTGGAATTTCGTAAGGAAAGCCGTGCCGACATTCACTCCCCCAGCGTCCGCTCGCCGACGACACCTCGGCCGGACGCGCGCGGCAACGCTTTGATCTAAAGCACAATTCCTTGCATGAATCGATGCTCATTTAAGGGGTTTGGAATTTGTGGCGAAACGCCCCTAGTAGCGGGTGCCGGCCGACCCGTCATTGCCGGCGCGCACGCGGTCTTCCTGGTACTGCTCAGCCCCTTCGACCGGAGGCAGCCACGGCTCCCGGCGCTTGACCCAGAGTTCGTAGCTCGGCTTCAGCGGCGTCGGCGCCTGGGCGAGCACACCGAGCTTGACTTCGGCCTCGTGTGCATCGACCGAAAAGACGCGTGAGCCGCAATGCGGACAGAAGCACCGGCCCTGGAAGTCCGAGATTTCACCAGAATATTCAAACTGGTCCGCCGGCCAAATGCCGTAAAAGGTGAAGGCCGAACCACTCTCCTTGCGGCAGTCCATGCAGTGGCAGATGCCGACCCGGATCGGCTCGCCGCGAACCGAAACCTGCACCTGTCCGCAAAGGCATTGTCCCGAGAGAATGGTCATGATGGTCACCTGATCTGCTTTGACGCATCACGAAAACGGCGGCACGTGTGTTCGGTTCCTTCGACACCGACCTGTGCCGAAAGCCTCACCGCACCTCCTCGACCACCGGCGGCACCCAGCGCCCCTGCTTCACGACATCCTTCGGCACGTAAGCACGGAATGTCAGCGAGAACGGCTTTCCCTCCGGCGAAGGCAGCCAGTTTGCTTCCGGCACGCCCTTGACCGGCTTCGGACCAATGGCGATCTTGAGTGAACCATCGGCTTCGTTTGCCAGCTTCGAATTGCTGTTGAAATTGTACCGCTTGAGGTCGTTTGGCACGACTCGGTAGTCCGGCACACCGACGAGGATCACCGACCAGTAGGCGTTGACGACAGCCGACGGCAGGTCGTTGGCCGGGAAATGGATGACGTAGGTGTTGGATCCATTGACCGGCTTACCGGCCGCGTCGCTCACCAGCGAGAAGTAGACGACCTCATCGGGGGAATTGCCCCAGATACCGGCATAGTTGGTGACGGTTCGCTGGAGAAAGTTCGAGCCGTAGATGCCGATATGGGTTCCGACGCCCCAGCCACTCTTGACCTCGACGGTCCTGGCGATGCCGTGCTGGACGAAGTCCGGCACGATTTTTTCGCGAAGCACCTTGTCCACGGCGGCACGCGCTTGCGGATTGCTGGCGACATAGGCCGCGACGAAACGAACCTTCTGCTGCATTTGCGCGGCGATCGGCGAAACGTCGAGCGCGCTGCCAAGGATCGCGTCCACATTGTCGAAAGCTTCGGCACCAAGTAGCTTCTGGTTGTCGAAGTTCGGTATCGCTGGCGCTGGCGCGGGCGTCACCTCGCCGAGCGGCGTCGCCTTGAACTCTTTCTGCAGCGCCAGCGCTCCTTCCGGATCGCCCTTGATTTCGACCCGGGCCAGCATCTTCGCCTTGGCCGAATGCAGCTCGATCCGGGCGGCATCGGCGGGGATAGCAACGGCGGAACCCGGTTTCACCAGCGCGAACTTGCCGAAGGGTTTCGATGGAAAGGTTCGTTCGTTGATATTGACGATGACCTCGCCCCATTCGTCGAGGATCTGGGCAGTGTAGTAGCGCCCCTTGATTTCAGGCACTTCGAGCAGCACACCGCCATCGTCATCGGTCGTATACCAGGCCTCAAGATAGGCGACGTCGAAGTTCGGGTTGACGAAATCGGCCGATCCGAGGGGATTGTACTTGATGGAGTTCCAGGCGAAACCTTCTGCCTTGGTATCCATCTGTTCCTGACGGATCACCAGCAACCGGCCAAGGAGATAGATGTAGGCATCCTCGATCGTCGTTTCGTCGGGTACGGCCTTTTCCGAGGTCTGGGCCAGCGCCACCGATGGCAGCGAAGCCGAGCAGAGCGGCACCGACAGTGCAACCGCGCTCGCCAGCAGGCATTTGCAAAAAGTGTTCATTGGCAACCTCATTGCGTTTGCCCCACACCGCGGACGATCTCCTTCGAGTTGACCGCAGTCGCCACGTTGAAGGAAGTACGTAACGGTTACAAAAACCAATTCATGCCGATTTGCGGCGCGCGACGGCCACGACAAACCTCTCCCCCGCGCCGGAATTTCGGTATAAGATACTACCATGAGTGAAGCTCAGCCTCTGTTCGATATGCTGCGCCAGACCGTGCAGCCTGAAATCGCCGGCGTATTGGAGCGATTTGTCCGGGAAGCGCCGGACCGCAAGCTCGGCCGCATCAACGCACTCGCCTTTGCCGCCGAGCACGGGCTCGACGAGGAAAAGGCGATCGCCGCCTTCCTGCATGCCTCCCGCCTCGGCCTTTTCGAGCTTTCCTGGAACGTGCTTTGTCCCGGCTGCGGCGGCGTGCTCGATGCCAACACCTCGCTGAAGACCGTGCAGAGCGACACCTATACCTGCTCGCTCTGTGCCGCCGGCTATGAGCCGACGCTGGACGAGATGGTGGAGGTGACCTTCACCGTGAACCCGCGCATACGCCACATCGAGGCCCACAGCCCGCACGAACTGCCGCCGCTCGAATATTTCCGCCAGATCTACTGGGGCTCGGGCATCGAACTGCCCGAGGAGGGCTACGAGGCCCAGGTCGACGACTTCATGATCGAAGCGCTGGAATTGCCGCCCGGCGAAAAGGCGGTGATCTCGCTGCAGATGCCGGCGGAATTCATCATCATCTTCGAGCCGGTGACCCATGCCGCGCAGTTCATCGACGTCAAGGGCGAGCCGACCAAGGAGCGGCGCACGCTGTCGCTGGTCTTCGATCGCGGCCATCGCCACGACGAAGCGTTGACCATGCAGCCCGGTCCCCTGCGTATCCAGGTGGAAAACCACACGGATGTGCGCACCCTGCCCTCGGTCTGCATCGCCAACGACGCGCTGCACGGCATTCTCGGCCGGCGCCGTCCTTTCCTGACCGCCAAACGGCTGCTCTCCAACCAGACCTTCCGCGACATCTACCGCACCGACACGATCGACGTGGACCAGCGGCTGAAGATCACCAGCCTCACCTTCCTGTTCTCCGACCTGCGCGGCTCGACCGAGCTTTACGAGCGGGTCGGCGACCTTGCCGCCTTCGATCTGGTGAAGACCCATTTCAGCGTCGTCAACGAGATCGTCGCGGCGGAAGCAGGCGCAGTCGTCAAGACGATCGGTGACGCCGTCATGGCCACCTTCCCGACGCCGGACCGGGCGGTTGCCGCCGCCATGCGCATGCGCGACGCCATGCGAAAGCTGAACGACGACCGCGGCTCGGAAGACCTGCTCTTGAAAATCGGCATCCATGAGGGACCGTGCATCGCCGTCAGCCTCAACGAGCGGCAGGACTATTTCGGCCAGACGGTCAACATCGCCTCGCGCGTCCAGCATCTCGCCAGTTCGCGCGAAATCTTTGCGACCGGTTCGGTGCTCGACGATCCGCGCGCCTCAAGCCTGCTCAGCGATCGCGGCCTCAACCCGCAATCGCACAATGTCGCGCTGCGCGGTATCACCAACGAGATCAGCATCTTCTCGATCCCGTGAAGCCGGCCGGAAACGCAACGCGCATGTCCCGCAAGCGGCGGTCAGCGTTCGGGCACTCCGGATTGCCGCAGCCCCTCGGCCATCCGATCCCGCCACTGCGGTATCCTCTGAAACCAGGGCAGCGCCCGATACCGCTCGATCGTGAACCCCGCCTCCGCTGCCAGCAGCTTCTGCGCCGCCCATCGGGCGGTCTCCATGTCCCCTGATAGCGCCGACCAGGCCGCCAGATGGCGATAGGACCAGGTCACATCGGGATAAGTGTTGACGACGTCCTGGGCTATCGCGATGGCTTGCGGGAGAGCCCCTTGCATCGCCATGGAAAAGGCCATCCCCAGTCTCATGTTGAATGCCAGCGGGTCCCTCGGGCTCAGCGTCATCCCACGCCGGAAGTGCTCCGTCGCACGCGCGGGATCGTCGGTGAAAAGCGCGAGCCAGCCGAGGCGCGCCCATGCCCAGGCATTGTTCGGATCCAGCGCCAGCGCCTTTTCGATAAAGGTGGCGGCGCGCTCCTGATCGCCGCAGATGCTCATTGTCGCACCAGCCGCAGTCAAAGCCGTCGGATCGTCGCTGATCGCGCCCGCACCTTCGATCGCCGCCCGTGCCAGGTCCAGTTCACGCTCCGGCTGGTCGGTCCACAGATAGGAAGCGCTCGAGGCATGGCACCAGGCCAAAAGCGCATGCGCACGGCCGTAGCCGGGATCGACCAAGATCGCCTGCCGAAGCAGTTCGATCGCCTGGTTGTTGGTCTCCTTGCGGCGCCCCCAGAGATTGGGGAAGGCGCGCATGACGAAATCATAGGCGCGCAGGCTGGCCGGCGGCTTGCGCCTGGCAAGCTCGATCTCGGCATCGCGGATGGCCGGGTGGATGGCGCCAGCCACCTGCGCGGCGATCCGATCCTGGAATTCGAAAATATCCTCGATGGCGCCCTCGTAGCGATCCGACCAGGATTGGGTCCGGGTCTCGGCGTCCACCAGTTGCACGGAAATGCGCAGCCGGTCGCCGCCGCGTCGCACGGTGCCTTCGACCACATAGGTGACGCCGAGCTCGCTGCCGACGTCCCGCACATCGACGAAGCGCCCCTTGTAGGTGAAGGCGGACTGGCGCGCGATGACGAAGAAGTCGCGGACGCGTGAGAGCGCCGCAGTGATCTCCTCCACGACACCATCGACGAAGTAGTCGTCGCCCGGACCGCTCAGATTGTCGAAGGGCATGACGACGAGCGACGGCTGGTCCTTGCTGCGGCCGGCCGGCGGCACCCCGTCGAGGATGCCGCCCCCGACAGCGACCTCATCTTGCCAGTCGACCCGGAAAACCAGGATGGGCCGGGGGATGTTCTTCAAGTTCCGCTCGCCGAGGCTGGTCAGCGCGAAGGGCACCTTGCCGTCGAGATGTTCGCGCACCGCCCCGGAAATACAGATGCCCGACGGAGCGGCGATCTCCTGCAGGCGCGCAGCGATATTGACCCCGTCGCCGAGCAGATCGTCTCCCGATACGACGATGTCGCCGAGATTGATGCCGATGCGAAACTGCAGGCGACGTTCCGCGGGCATATCCTCCACATCGAGAAGACCGCGCTGGATTTCCACCGCGCAGCGCACCGCCTGAACGGGGCTTGGAAACTCGGCGACGAGACCATCGCCGGCACTGCCGAAGATGCGGCCGCCATGGTCACCCACCAATTCGGCAATCCGGCCCCGGCACCGATCGAGCGAGCGAAGCGTGTTTTCTTCGTCGAGCGCTGCGAGGCGACTGAAGCCGGCGACATCGGCCGCAAGGATGGCTGCGAGCTTTCGATCCACAACGGTGACCGCTCCTGCGGCGGAGGATTTCGCTGAGCCTAATATGCGCGAATTCTAGAATATTCACAGATGCCAGTGGCAAGCGAGAGCGGATGACAGCCACCGCCGAGCAATAACGCGCGCCCCGCGGCGTGAGAGCTTGCCCTGCTGAGACCTGCCGACCCTTAGACGACAGGCGGTATCAACGTCAGCACGTCGCCATCATCCGGAATGAGCAGCCTGGTCAAGGCGATGCCGTGGGCGCTGGTGGCGGCGCGCAGGTCGCCTCGGCTGACCGTCGCATGGTCGAGCGCCTCCATGTGGGTCGCAACCACGATGCTCTTCTTGGAGGCCTCGCAGACCGCGATCGTCTGCGCCGCATCCATCACGATCAGGGCACCGTCCCAGCGCGCGCCGCAGGAATGGGTAACGATCACATCCGGCTCCGTGTCGCGGATGGTCTTTTCGATCGCCGGATAGAGCACCGTGTCGCCGGCCCAGTAGACCGTCGGTTCGCCCTTGGCCTCGAGGCTGAAGCCCATCACCGGCCCCATGTCCTGAACGACAGGGCCAAGCCCGTGGCTGCCGTCGCGCCGGGTAAGCTTCAGGCCCTGCCACTGCGCCTTGCCAAGAAGCGGCGTGACGTCGCGAAAACCGGCCCCGCGGATCGCCTCCTCGTCACCCGGCTGACAGAAGATCGGCAGCCCCTTGGGCAAGCGATGCTTGGCAGTGTCGTCGAAATGGTCCTCGTGCAGATGCGAGATGATGACGAGCTCGACGCCGGCAAGGATCGTATCGGTGTCGAACGGCAGCTCGACCAGTGGATTGGGCGCCCGCCCGGCAAAGGACGGCAGGCTGTCCTTCGGTCCGAGGAAGGGATCAATGAGCACGGTATGGCCGCCATAGTCGAGCTTGAGAGTGGCGTTGCGGATAAGCTGGAGTTTCATGGGTGTCCTCCCTGGCCGGAAATCGGCAGTGACCGCGATCCTTGCGCAAGCCGTGATGAAATCAAGCCCTGAAATGTGGTCCAGCCAAAGCGAGAAACACAACCACGGAGTGAGCAAAACTTTAACGTTCCACCGACAAACATACGGGCGTTCTGCGATAGAAAGGGAGCCGGAGTGAACGATACCAACGACACCGTGCGCTACACAAGAAAATCGATACTCTGCATTGGCACGCTCGTTGGCGTCACGCTCGTATTTCCCTTTGCAGTTCGCGCGTTCGCTCACTTTCAGGAAACCTCAGACCCACTGGAAACAACGATCTTCGTGTTTCTTGCTGCGGCCTACGCACTGCCGGTCATCTACCTGATCCTCGCCGGCTGCATCGCCATGATCGCCAGCGAGCGGGCCGAGCAGGTCGGCATGTCCCCATTTGTCGGTATCTACGTTGCTCTGCTTGCGTTCTCGGATGTTCCGGTCGGCATCGCCTTCAGTGCGTTTGGAGCCATGGCCGATACGGCCGTGCTCTATGCGAGCCGTATGCTTGGCATTGGCCTTGCCCCTTATCTGCTGATCGCCGCCATTGCCGCGTTGATCACCCTCGGACTGCTGCGCGAAAGGCGCAGATTGCTCAACGAGCGCCATGCCCGGGCCTATCGCCTGTGGTTCTCCCTGCTCGTTTTCTTGATGGTGGTCGGAGTGTGCAATCTTCTCGGTCTGGCTTCGATGCTGCTGTTAGGATCAATGAGTCTCGCAGCAATCGTCCAAATGATCCTCATCCCCATCAAGTCCATCACCCTCTATCCGGTGCTGCCCGTTGCAATGTTCCTCACCGCTTCGGCTTATCTCGTATATGTGAGCCGCGAGCGGGATAGCGGTCCGATCGAGCCACATCCTATGGCGGCGAAATCACGAAAGAACTTCGGGCGCAGGAACTGACCTCAGCCGCGACGGCTGCAGTTGCACCCGCTTGCCCCCTCACCGCCAGCCGCAATCCCAGGGCTGTCCTCTGGCCGTGCGGTGGCAGGCATAGGCGCGGCCGCAGGAATGGGTGGCGGAAATCGTCATCCGGCCTCGGCCCGAGCCGCGGGAGAACATCTGCCGGAAGGCAACGTTCGCGCTCTCGGGGCAACTCGAAAAACTCTTCTTCTGCAGTTCGGCCGGCGGGCTGATCGCGCGGGTGCCGGTGTTTTTCTGCGGTGTCTTGATCGTCCCTTGCGTCTCGCTCGGCTGCGGCAGCTTCGCCTCGCGCTGGATCGCGACGCAGCGGCCGTCTTTTGCCTCCTGGTTGCGGCCGCAGGCAATCGGGCAGATCCGCGCCTTCTCCAACTTCAGGCGATCGAGCACGTCGCTGGAAGGTTCGAGCGTCGCTAGGTCGACCTTGCCGAACTTGGAGAAGGCTTCGAGCGCCTTGCGACTACCTTCGCCCCAGACCCCGTCTTCGCTGCCGGCGCGACAGCCAAGCCGGTTGAGCTCGACCTGTACGGACCGGGCCAATGTCGTGTCATCGGCATTGGGCGCAGCCAGCGCCGGATCGATGGCCGCCACCGCCTGGCCACCCGCTCCGCCGGGCACGCCTTCGGATGACGGTGCTGAAGCCCGCTCGATGATCTTGATCTTCGCCTTGGCGAGCGAAACGAACGCACCGACGGGATATTGCTGCAGGTAGGCGTCGAAGAGGTCGCGGTCGGTCGCATCCTTGATCGTTTCCCAATAGGCAAGCTCGGCCGCCTGCCCTGTCGCGGGCGCCTCGGCCGGCGCCGGCTTGCCGTCGATTGCCGGCTTCAGCACCACCTCGCCGGTCAGCGAGGAATTGTCCCAGGGCACCTGCTTGCCGCCGGTTGCCGCCAGCACGTCACGGCGCACATCGATCAGCTCGCGGGTGATGTCGCGACCCGGCTGGCCGAGATGTTTCAACAGCGCCGATGTGAACGGCGAGTTCCGCCCCGATCCGTCAAGGGCGACATTGCCGGGTTGCGTGGAAAAGGCGATCAGCGTGCCGATGCCGGTGCCGACCTTGGCAAGGCCGCGGCCGACCGAGGCGGAACGCGTGCCCATCGAACGGGCGAGATTGACCGCCAGAGGATTGTCGCGGCAGGCGTCGAGCAGGATGATATTGACCCGCGTGCTGCGCTCCATCGCCGACAGGATCAGGTTCATCGGCACCGCCTCGAATTCGAGATCGACCGAGGAAGCAAGCGTTGCATCGACGGGGGCAAGGTAGTTTTCGCCGTTCACCTGCAGGCCGTGGCCGGCATAGAAGAACAAGGCGAGATCTGCGCCGTCGAGCCGACCGACGAAGTCGCGCACCGCGCGACGCACCCCGGCTAGGTCGAGATCCGCACCGGTCACCACCTCGAAGCCCAGACCTTCGAGCTTTGCCGCCATGTCGTGTGCGTCATTACCGGGATTGGGCAAGGTGGCCACATGCTGATAGGCGGAATTGCCGATGACCAGCGCCACGCGCTTTTCGGCCAGCGCCTCCGATGCGAAAAGCACCAGCAGAACGGACAAGGCGATGCGAAGGAATGGCATGGCTCCCCCCGACAATTCGCGGATGATCGCGACCACGCGTCAGCCCCAACGCCCAAGCGTGCTACCGGCAATGCGGCCTGTCAATGCAAGGAGGGTGTCCGGCAGCTCTGACGGGCCCATGCCCGCCCGAAGGAGTGAGGCGGTCGCCGCCCTTGCCCATCCCTTGGGATTAGCAAGAGCAGCCGCGCTCGCTCTCAAGGGGTTTCAGGCGCCGTCAGCAACGGCGCCTGTGCAAATGTCGAATGAAGGATGGAGCCGCCGGTCAGCGGCGCGCCTGTCGCACCGCTTGAGCGGAATGGAAGGTTACTTGACGACGACGTTGCCGTTGACGATCTCGACGTTCTCGTCGCCCTGCAGGCCGATGCGGTCACCACTCGGTGCGGTGACGAAACAGCCGCTGGGGCAGATCATTTCAGTCGCTCCGGATGCGATCGCCACTTCCACACGGCTTTCGCCCTCGACGACGATCAGAACGGCGGTCTCGCTGTCCTTGTTCGTGACAGTCGCGGCACTGGCAGCACCGGCCATCGGCGCGCCGGCCATCAGCAAACCGGAAAGCAAAGCAATCACAAATTTCTTCATCGCCCATCGACGCCAGACGCGCCGCCCTCTTGCCGAGCCGGCCGCCCCGTCGGTTCGCGACGCTGCGCCGGCCACCTCTTCAGCCGATGACCAGCGTAGTCGGTCACCAGAAGAATTGCATGCTTTTTATGGCAGGCCGGCTGAATAGTGGCTGAACGGTCCGTTTATCAGCGGTTTGGGTTTGTCCGGCGGCTGGCCACCCGGCGACTGCCCGTCTCCTCCGCGTCGCGCTCCTCGTCGAGCGGCGCAGCAGCGGCGGTCTTCTTGTCCGAAGCGGCAGACTTGGCCGCGGCCCTTGCCTCGGCGGAGGTGGCGCCCTTCGGCTCGCCCACCTCTTCCGGGTGATGGCTTTCGATGCCGGTCTGGTCCTCGACAGGCACGTCCTCGATCTTGACCGGGAACGGCGCACCGATGCCCTCGTCGCGGAAACGCTCGTAGATCGAGACGCGCAGATCGTTGCGCACGCCGCCGCCGGTGAGGACGTCGGCGACGTAGATGCGCAACTCGAAGGTCATGCGGTCATCGCCGAAAGCGGTGAAGCCGACGCTCGGCGACGGGTTCTTCAGGACCATGGGATGGGCTGCCGCGATTTCGGAAAGCAGTTCCATGATCCGGCGCGGCTCGCTGGCATAGGTGACGGTGATGGCGATTTCGGAGCGGCCGAGCTTGTTGCGGTGCGTCCAGTTGCCGACCGAGGCGTTGATGAGCAGCGAGTTCGGCATCATGATCGACTGGTGCTGGAAGGTCTCGATCTCGGTCGCGCGCACCGAGATACGCTTGACGAAGCCTTCCGTCGTGCCGCTGACGATCCAGTCCCCCACCTTGAACGGACGCTCGACAAGCAGGATGAGCCCCGAAACGAAGTTCGAGACGATGTTCTGCAGGCCGAAACCGACACCGAGCGAGAGAGCACCGGCAACGAGCGCGAGGTTGGAGAGGTCGATGCCGGCCGCCGACAGGCCGATCAGCCCCGCAAGCCCGACGCCGGTGTAGCCGATGCCGGTGCGGATCGAGTTGCGCACGCCGGCGTCCACCCGGCTGCGCGCCATGATGTTGCCGTCGATCCAGCGCTGCACGAAACGGGTGACGGCGTAGCCGAGCGCGAAGAACAGGATGCCGGCGAGGATGCCGACCAGCGAAATCGTGATCGAGCCGATCTTGATCTCGGTCACCATCCGGTAGGCCCAGGACTCGATGTCGGCGACCTGGAAGCCCCACTGCAAGAGGATCAGCGGGATGAAGAACATCACGACCAGCGCGTAGATGCTGAGGCCCGCGGCAAGGCCGATCTGGTCGAGCGCCACCTGTTCGAGATTATAGCGCCGCTCGAGATAACGCCCGGCCGCGGTCTCGGCAAAGGCGCCCTGCTTGGCGACAGCCCGGCCGGTGAGGATGCCGATATACATCGTGACGAGGATCGCGCCCGTAATGATGATCTGCGTGGCGATGAAGCGGGCAAGACCGACATAACCGGAGACAGCGGCAATGATGAGCAAGGCGCCGGTCGCAAGCAGCGCGAAGGACACCACCCGCGGCCAGGCGCGGCCATGGGCATCGAAGGATTCATCCTTCCTGAGCGTCGGCTTGATCCAGGCCGAAGCCATGATGATGAGGCCGATGACGATGGAGGCAATGTAACTCTTGACGACGGTCAGGACGACAGGCGAACCGAGCGCCTCGCTGACGCCGCCGAAGAGGTAATCGAGACCGTTGACCAGCGCCATGGCGAAGATCGCGATCATCAGCATCCGGGCGCCACGATCGGACACCCGGACCAGCCGCCAGCGCGAATCGCGTGGCGAAAGCACCGCCTGGGCGAGCCTGGTGACGAAGAACACGACCACGGCCACACCGAGCGTGACGGCAATGATCGGCGCGATATCGGAGCGCAGCACGTTGAAGCCGCGCAGGAACAGGAAGCTGGAGATGGCGAAGGCGGCCGAAGCGATCGTCGGGATCAACGTCGACCAGAAGGCGACCGAGAGCCTGCGGAAGTAGCTCGGCTCCTCGTCGGTGATGTCATGCTCGATCAGCGGGCGAAAGAGCCTGCGGCTGCCGGAAAGAAACACCAGCGCCGCCAGCAGCGACAGGAACAGCGCCGTCAGGAGCGGCACGCGCTTATAGTTCCAGGCAAAGCTCAGCCAGCTCCCGACGCTGCGAGACAGAACCCGGGTTTCGTCCGCCGTAGCGGCCAGCGCGTCGT
The DNA here is from genome assembly GCF_000799055.1 of Ensifer sp. ZNC0028. Lineage (NCBI taxonomy): Bacteria > Pseudomonadati > Pseudomonadota > Alphaproteobacteria > Hyphomicrobiales > Rhizobiaceae > Ensifer > Ensifer sp. ZNC0028. The sequence goes on along the minus strand of NZ_JTLA01000084.1, from coordinate 17,154 downwards.
CGAACATTCCGGTCGACACTTCGGTGTTCTTCAAAAGCGTATTGGAAAACAGCGCGCGACGGGTCGCAGTAATGGCGTTGGACAGCTTCGTCGCCTGCACCGACAGGCCTTCGGCCTCTCCGGTCAACGCGTTGATCGCGCCGCGCTCGGCCATCAGCCGCTTGCGTTCGGCGGTCACGATGTCGGCTTCCGGCGGCTGCCCCTCGGCCGGCGGATCGCCGAGTTCGGTGAGCCGCGCCTTGATTTCGTCGAGGCGCGGGCGGGTCGAAACCGAAACGCCGATGATCTGCTTGGCAAGCGCGTCGACCTGAACCTTGAGGTCGGCAAGAACGATGTCGTCGTCCTTGGCCTTCGCGACCTGGTCCGTCAGCTTCTTGAGCTCGTCGCCGGCCTTCGCGAGTTGTTCCGCCGCCTGGTTTTCGGCAGGCGCGGCCGCCTCGGCCTGAGGGGCTGCTTGCGCGGGAGCCGGAGCGTTCTGAGCGGGCTGCGTGGTGGTGGCGGCATCGGACGTCGTGTCGGCTGCGGCGGGCTGTCCGTTCTCCTCGGTCGCAGGCTTGCCGGCAGCGGGCTGGGTGGCGGTCTGAGACGTTTGCGGCGATTGCGCCGGCTGCGCCGATTTCTGGCCCCCTTGCACGTTTGTCTGTGCGGTTGCCTGTGCCGGTTGCGCCGCCTTCTGGGCCATGACCGGGCCGCCCACGGCAAGCGCCAGCAGGCAGACGAGAATGGCGGGCAGTTTTCCGACAGAACGCAATTTCATGATCCTTGCAGATTGAGACCGTGGCCCGGAATCGCTCCGGCCGTCTTCACGTTTCGATGTGAATACGAAAGACGGCGGAAAGATGCAAAGAACGGCGATAAATCGTCGCCGGCGCCCGCTTTCCCGTTAAAAACCGGCGCCGGGCTGCGCCAGATAGGCAAGTTCGGCCTCCGTCGAGCCGCGCGCCAGAAAGGCGTTGCGATGCGGGAAGCGGCCGAACTGCTCGATCACCTCGCGGTGCCGGATGGCATAGTCGAGATAATCGGCATCGCCGAGCTCGGTAAAGAGCTTCACCGACATGGTCTGGTCGGTAAGGTTTTCCGAGTGCTCGAAGGGCAGATAGATGAAAGCGCGCCATTCCGGCTTGATCGCCATGTCAGCGCCGGTGCCGACGGCGAGCTTCGCCTCGTGCAGCGCCAGGCAATCGGTGGCAAAGGCGAGCGGCGTGCCGCGAAACATGTTGCGCGGCATCTGGTCCAAAAGCACGATCGCCGCCAGCCGGTTCTCCGGGCTCGCCCGCCAGATCTCGTCGACGCCCCGGGCCAGCGCCAGGTGCGACGCCTGGAAGCGGCGGATGCAGGCCTGGTCGAGCTCGTGGCTCGTCCCGAACCAGTCGTCATAGGTGAGTTCGCCAAACCAGAAGTCCAGAACGTCCTGCGGCGTGCAAATGTCAGCTTCGTTCGCCATATGCTCCTCTTGCGGCCCAATGGCCGATCGCTCGGCCCCCGCTAACACATAGGCCGGGACCGGCCTATGTCCATAACTTGTTCCTACCCGCCTTACGCGCGTCGCTTCAGGATGGCAATGAAGGCGATGCCGCCGACGAGACCGGTGACGACGCCGATCGGCATGTCCTCCGGCGCCATGATGACGCGGGCCGTCAGATCCGCAAGGATGAGCGTCAGCGCCCCGAAGAAGGCCGAAAGCGGAATGACCCTTACGTTGTCGCTGCCGGCCAGGAGCCGCACGAAATGCGGCACCATCAGCCCGACGAAACCGATCGCGCCGGAAAAGGCGACCATCACCCCGGTCAGAAGTGCGGTGACGACGAACAGCGTCAGCCGGAAGCTGCGCACGGGAATGCCGAGCGTCATCGCAGTTTCGTCGCCCATGGCGAGCGCATTGATCTCGCGCGCCCGGATCATCAGCCAGGCGAGCGAGACGAAAAGCACCCCGCCGGGATAGACGAGCTGCGACCATTGCGCCAGGCCAAGACCGCCGAGCATCCAGAAGATGACCGTGTGGGTCGCCCTCGGATCCCCAAGGAAAATCATGAGGTTGCCGACGGACGTTAAGACGAAGGCGACCGCGACGCCGGCCAGCACCAGGCGGTCGGCGCTGCTGCCGAGCACGCGGGAGACGTAAGCGACCAGCACGGTTGCGAGCAGCGCGCCGGCAAAGGCAAAGAGCGGCACCGTGGCAAGGCCGAGGATCATGCCGGTGTGCAGCAGCGCCACGATCGCGCCGAGCGCGCCACCGGAGGAAACGCCGAGCAGATGCGGATCGGCGAGCGGATTGCGCGTGACCGCCTGCAGCACGGCGCCCGTCAGCCCCAGCCCAGCCCCGACGACGCCTGCCAGCATCACCCGCGGCAGGCGCACGTCCCAGACGATGCTCTCGCGGCCCGCCGACCAGAAGACCTCGACGCTACCGGGCGAGATCTTGCTGGCGATGATCGACCAGACGGTCGCAACCGGGATCTGCGCCGAGCCGAGCGATACGGCGGCCGTCACCGTCAGGAGAAGCAGCAGCAGGCCGGCGGCAAGGCCGAAACCGCTGCGGGCCACCCGTTGAGACGCGGCACGCGAAACCGCAACGGTGTCAGCCGACGTATCCTCAGCCAGCATCGGTTACAGGCCTTCGCCGTGAAAGGTCTTGGCGAGACGGGCGATGGCGTCGATGTTGCGCGGCCCCGGCGTCGCCTCGACATAGTCGAGCACGACGAAGCGATCGTTCCTGACGGCATCGACATTCTTGAATGCCGGATTGGTCTTCATGAAGGCGATCTTGTCCTCGGCCTTCACCTCGCCGTAGTTGACGATGACGACCACTTCCGGATTGCGCTCGATCACCGGCTCCCAGGAGATCTCCACCCAGCTCTTGTCGACATCATCCATGATGTTGGCGCCGCCGGCGGCCTCGATCATCGCCGTCGGAATGCCGAAGCGGCCGGACGTGAAGGGCTTCTCCTCGCCCGAATCATAGACGAAGACCCGTGTCGGCTTTGCCTTGCCGGCGTTCGCCTTGGTGATCTCGGCAAGCTGGCGGCGGTAGCCGTCAACCAGCGTCTCGGCGCGATCCTCGACGCCGAAAATGCGGCCGAGATTGAGAAGATCGACGAACATGTCGTCCATCGTTGGCTTTGCCTTGGCCATCACGTGGATGCAGGATTCGGTCAGCTCGTAGACGCCGATCTTGAAGGGCGCCAAGGTTTCGGGCGTGACCTCGCCGCCGACCTTCATGCCGTAGTTCCAGCCGGCAAAGAAGAAGTCGGCGTCGGCGTTGAGCAGCACTTCCTTGGTCGGATACTTCTCCGAAAGCTCCGGCAGTTCCTTGACGCCTTCGCGCAGCTTCTCGTCCAGCGTCTTCCAGCCGGAAACGCCGGTATAGCCGACCATGCGGTCCTGCAGCCGCAACGCCAGCATCATCTCCACCAAGTTGACGTCGTTGGCGATCGCGCGTTTCGGCGCCGCGTCGAAGGTCACCTCTCGGTTGCAGCTCTTGACCGTGACCGGATAGGCGAGCGCCGGGGTTGCGGCGGCCAGCACGAAAAGAAGGAAAAATGGGGCAATATTGATCTTCATGAAATAGATCCCTGTCGAGGAAGTGAAAAGGAAAAGCGGGCGCCGCCGGCGGCGGCATTGTGAACGGTGGCAGTGACGCCGAAGGCGGCCGAAAGTTCGCCGGGGCTGAGCACCTCTTCGGGCGTGCCGAACGCCGTCAGCCGCCCGGCGGTCAGGATCGCGACGTCGGTCGCAAACTCGGCGGCGAGATTGATGTCGTGCAGCGTTGAGACGATCGTCAGCTTCAGCGTCTGCAGCAACTCGAGGATTTCGAGCTGGTGGCGGATGTCGAGATGGTTGGTCGGCTCGTCGAGAATGATGATGCGCGGCTCCTGCGCCAGCGCGCGGGCGATCAGCACCCGCTGCTTCTCACCGCCCGAAAGCGTGGCGAACTGGCGACCGGCAAGATGCGCGAGATCGAGATGCGCGAGTGCATGCTGCACCCGATCGCGGTCGAAATCGCTCCAGCCGCTCAAGCCTTCCCGCCGCGGAATGCGCCCCATCATCACGACGTCGCGCACGCTGAAGGGAAAGTCGCCGGGCATTTCCTGCAGGACGACGGCGATCGTCCTTGCCGCCTCGCGCGCCGAGATCGACCACAGATCGATGCCATCGACCGAAACACGGCCGGCATTCGGCTGCACCGCCCGGTAGAGGCAGCGCAGAAGCGAGGTCTTGCCGGCACCGTTCGGCCCGAGGATCGCAAGCCGGCTGCCCGCCGCGATCGAAAAGCCGATGTCCTTGACCAGCGTCAGCCCCGCGCGTGGCCCCCAGTGAAGGCCCTCGACCTTGAGTGCCGCTCCCGTTGCCGTGCAGCTCATGGGTTGATCCCTCCCTGCGCCGTCATTGGAAGTGCCCGCCGAGGTCTTCGGAAACGAGCATCGCTGCGGGGATGCGGGCAAGCGTCTTGCCTTTCAACCCGCGTGGCCGCTCGGCCGCCCGCGTCATGCCATCGCCACGCTCGGCATAGGTTGTGGCAAAGCGTACGAGATCGTCGATGTCTTCGTCCGGCGAGACGTCGCCGAAGAGATAGGTTGCCTTTCCCGTCGCCTGGAAGGCGATGGTGCAGGGCCGCGTGCAGGCCGCCATGCACACCGTGCCGGCAATCGAGAAGTCACGATCGAGCGGTGCGCCGAGTGCAGCGATGCTGCCGTTCAGCCGCTTGATCAGCTCGGCGCCGGGCGCGCAGGGGCCACCGGTGAAGCGGCAATCGGTGCAGACCGTTATCTTGTGCTGTCGGAAATTCGGCTCAGCCATTCCTGCCCTCCGCCGGACTGACGGCAAGAGATGGCGAAACGGCAGAAGGACGGATAGCCGTCGTGCGAAAGCCAGTTCTTTTCCATCGGAACACCCCGTCCGTTGTGGTTGATCGGTTCGATGGCAGGTCTCCTGGCTCGCGGGTCGTGGCGCATCCACGTCTTCCCGGCTGATCGCCAGTGACATGGTGTGAATGCGCTTTCCGCTCACAGTTGCGGGGGCAGCCACGGTCTCGGCCCCATCAGGGTCGTCCGTTCCGTGTTCCCTTTTCAGCCGCCTCCGCATTGTCGCGGACGCAGCACCATCACCGCCTTCCTCGCATGAATCGGCGGGGGAGACAACCGCACGGCACAGGCGGGAAGGATCTATCAACATGCGGCGTATCGTCATGCGCAGTTTGTTATTAAATAACATTACGTCGCGCAAGCCGAAAATTGAGCGTCGGACACGATCCGACGCCCTACAGCCAAAATCCGCCTCACGACCGACAGGCAGCCGTGTCGCCTCAGAACTCCGGCGGAAAGAGCTCGGCCGTCAGCGTCACCGCCACCGCGGCGTTGCCCGGCAGGTTGCGCACGCCGCAGACGGAGCGGATATGGCCGGCCCTTTCGCCAAAGGCGGCAGCCAGAAACTCGGAGGCCCCGTCGAGCACCTTCGGGTGGTCGAGGAAATCCTCGGTGCAGGCGACATGCCCCTCCAACCGGACGATCTGGCGAATGCGCTCGAAACGGCCGAGATGTTCGTGGATCTGCGCCAGCGCATTGAGCACAGCCAGCTCGGCCGCCTTGCGCCCCTCGTCGATCGTCACGTCGCGCCCGAGCAGCCCCGTGTGCACGAAGCGCCCGTCGAGCAGCGGCCCCTGCATCGAGACATGAAGCATCTCGCCCGCCTCGATCACCGCGCGATAGGCGCCGAGCGGCTTCGGCGGCGTTGGAAGCTGAACGCCAAGCGCCCCCAGCCTACGGATAACCTCATCCATCATTGCTCCCCCTCCTCGTCACCTTACGAACCGGCCGCGCTTGCGGAGACGATGCCGCTTTTCATCTCGACCTTCGAAGTTCTGTCGCCCCTATCGCAAGCAGAAAGGCCCATCGTTCCTTGCGCCTCCAGCCGTATGTTCAAGCATAGCCAAGAGAAAACGCCTCATGCCTCACGTTGCGAGATAACATTACGAATTACAACACCAGAGTTGAAGTGCCGGCGCGATACTGTCGCGCGCATCCGTGTTTCGATCGCATGCGGCGGACGCATCGCGGCGTCCGCCAGGCGCGCACCCAAGTAAAACCGCTCAAATGTAACATACGTTACGCTCACGTAACCCTATGCCGGTTGAGAATTTCGACGACCGAAGCGACAATTGCCGGGATTAAGATTGGGCATCGACAAGATCCGAAAACAAGCTCAACTTAGCCGCGCAGATCCCGAAATGAAGTGATGGCAACTCAACTTTCTGAAGGGAATAGCAGCAGTGAATCCCATCGATTTTTTCGTCGACACGCTTCGGACCTATCCACCCGTCGCCGTCTTCCTCGCGCTTGGCATCGGTTTCCTCATCGGTCCGATCAAGGTCGCGGGGTTCAACCTTGGAAATGTCACCGCCACGCTTCTGGCCGGCGTTCTCATCGGGCAGCTTGGCATCCAGGTTTCCGGTGACCTCAAATCCACCCTGTTCCTGATCTTCCTCTTCGCCGTCGGCTACGGCGTCGGGCCGCAATTCGTGCGGGGGCTTAGCACCGACGGACCGAAACAGATCGCCTTTGCGCTCTCCGTGCTGGTGCTCTGCCTGATCGTTCCCTATCTCTGCGCGCTGATTGCCGGGCTGCCGCTCGGCTATGGCGCCGGCATGTATGCCGGTTCGCAGACGATCTCGGCTGCGATCGGCGTTGCGACCGACCAGATCAATTCGCTCGGGCTGACGCCGGAACAGGCCAAGACCTTTGCCGACCAGATCCCGATCGCCTATGCGGTGACCTATATCTGGGGCACGATCGGCTCGGCGATCATTCTCGCCCAGCTCGGGCCAAGGCTGCTCGGCATCGATCTGCCGGCCGCCTGCAAGGAATATGAGGCCAAGCTTGGCGGCGGCACGTCGAGCAGCGAACCCGGCATCACCAGCGCCTACCACGACTTCGGTCTTCGGGCCTACCGGATCGATGCGGCAAGCGGCCTGACCGGGACGCCGGTCAAGAACCTGCTCCCCGGCATCCGCGTCTATGTCGAGCGGGTCCGGCGCGGCAGCGAGATCATCGAAGCGGACGGCAACACCGTGCTGCAGCCGGGCGACGTCGTCGCCTTCTCCGGCCGGCGTGCCCTGCTCGTCGAGAACCTCGACACCAAGCTGACGGAAGTCGAGGACAAGCAACTGCTGAACGCCGAAGCCGAGGTGGTCGACGTCTACGTGACCAACAAGGCACTCGCCGGCAAGACGCTGGCCGAGGTCAGCACCATGGACTGGGCGCGCGGCGTCTATGCCCGCAAGATCATCCGCTCGCTGGTCGAGATCCCGGTGCTGCCCGGCACGACCGTCGAGCGCGGCGACATCGTCACCATCGGCGGCGCCAAGCATCATGTCGAAACGGCGATCAAGGCGCTCGGCTTTGCCGACCGGCCGGTCGAGACCACCGATATCGCCTTCCTCGGCTGGGGCCTCTTCATCGGCGCGATGATCGGGGCGCTCACCATCACCATCGGCGGCATCCCGATCGGGCTTTCGACCTCCGGCGGCGCGCTTCTGGCCGGCCTCGTGCTCGGTTGGCTGCGCACCACCTACCCCGCCTTCGGCCGCATCCCCTCACCGGCGCTGTGGCTGATGAACACGCTCGGCCTCAACATCTTCATCGCCGTGGTCGGCATTGGCGCGGGGCCCGGGTTCGTCGCCGGGCTTCAGGAAGTCGGCATTTCGCTCTTCATCTGGGGCGTGGTCGCAACCTCGATCCCGATGATCGCCTCGGTACTTATCGGCCATTACGTCTTCAAGTTCCATCCGGCGATCCTGTTTGGCGCCTGCGCCGGCGTCAGAACGACGACGGCAGCGCTCGGCATGATCCAGGAGGCGGCCAAGAGCAAGGTGCCGGCGCTCGGCTACGGCATGCCCTACGCCATCGGCAACACGCTGCTCACCATCTTCGGTCTCGTCATCGTCATCATGCTCGCCTGAGGCGGGCTTCAGAAACCGAGACCTTCGCTTATTGATCACAGGGAGTGTGGATCATGTTGGACAGAAATTTCTACGACAGTATCTCCGATCTGAGCCCGTTCGAAATCAAGGACGAGCTGATCAAGCTCGCCAAGACGAGCTCGCAGAAATCCGCCAAGGCCTTCCTCAACGCCGGCCGCGGCAACCCGAACTGGACGGCGACGCGCGCCCGCGAAGCCTTCTTCCTGCTCGGCCAGTTCGCGCTGACGGAAGCCAAGCGCGCCTATTACGACCCGAAGGCCGGTGTGGCCGGCATGCCGCCGCAGGACGGCGCCCATGCCCGCTTCGAGAAGTGGACGAAGAAGCTGCTGCAAAACACGGCGGACTGGGACGAAGAGGATGAAGGCGTGCCGCCGGCAAAGACGCTCTCCGACGCCGTCAACTATGCCATCACCACGTTCCGCTTCGATGCGGACGCCTTCGTGCACGAGCTGACGGATTCGATCATCGGCGACAACTATCCGGTTCCTGACCGGGCGCTGCATCACAATGAAATCATCACCCATGAATACCTGATGTGGGCGATGTGCGCCGGCCACCGGCCGAAGGCGCAGTTCGACCTCTACCCGGTCGAAGGCGGCACCGCCGCCATGTGCTACATCTTCAAGGCCTTGAAGAACGCCCGCCTGCTTAACGCCGGCGACACGATCGCACTCGGCACGCCGATCTTCACGCCCTATCTCGAAATGCCGGAACTGGAGGACTACGACCTCAAGACGATCAATGTCAGCGCCGAGCAGGAGGATCGCTTCCAGTTCACCGACGAAGACATCAAGGCACTCGAAAACCCCAAGGTGAAGGCGCTGTTTCTCGTCAACCCCGGCAATCCATCGGCCGTTGCGATGGATCCGGATTCGATCAAGCGCCTTGTCGATCTCGTCAACAAGAAGCGCCCCGACCTGATCGTGCTCACCGACGACGTCTACGGCACCTTCGTTCCGGGCTTCCAGTCGCTGCTCGGCCATCTGCCGCGCAACACCATCGGCGTATATTCCTACTCGAAGTATTTCGGCTGCACCGGCTGGCGTCTCGGCGTCATCGCGGTGGCGCAGGACAACATCTTCGACGAGAAGATCAAGGCCCATGGCGAGCCGATCCAGAAGCTCTTGGAAAAGCGCTACAAGGCGATGACGCCGAAGCCGCGCGAGGTGAAGTTCATCGACCGCATCGTCGCCGACAGCCGCGACGTGGCGCTCAACCACACCGCCGGCCTGTCGCTGCCGCAACAGGTGATGATGTCGCTTTTCAGCCTGGTCGAGCTGATGGATGTCGACAAGGTCTACCAGAAGGCCTGCATGGCCATATGCACGAAGCGGTTCTGGAACCTGATCGAGGGCATGGGGGTCGAGTCCAATCCGGGCATCTATTTCGACCACTATTACGGCATCATCGACTTCGAGTTCTGGCTGCGTAAATATGTCGGCGAAGATGTCGTCACCTGGGTGAAGGACAACATCCACCCGCTCGACATCCCCTTCCGGCTTGCCGAGGACCACGGCATCGTGCTGCTCAACGGTTCGGGCTTCGATGCGCCGAGCTGGTCGGCGCGCGTCTCCTTCGCCAACCTCAATGACGACGCCTATTCGCAGATCGGCCGCGCCGTGCGCTCGGTGGCGCGCGGCTACGTCCAGACCTACCAGGCCGCCAAGGGCCTGAAGATCAGCTGACGCCTCAAACGGCCGGCCACTCCGGTGGTCGGCCGCCTCGCCTGCGCTGCCTGCGTCCGCTTCGGCCGGAGCCTCTTGTCGCTCACGCCAGAATTGAGAAATGGGCATGAATTCATGGGATTGCAGAGTTCCCTTCACGTTTGAAGGCATAAGCGGCCATCCCCTTGCAGATCCTTGCCAGAAGAGTGAGCAGTCCGGCCGAGGGCGTCCGCTTCGGCGGGCAAACGGGAGGCCCTACCGCGTGATCGACACCGTTTTCAACATCCTGCGAAATCACCCGGAACTCGCCCTGTTCCTGGCGCTCGGCATCGGCTACGCGATCGGCAAGATCACCGTCTTCGGGGTCACGATCGGCGCCGTCACCGGCTGCTTGCTCGCCGGCGTGCTGATCGGCCAGACCGGGGCCGAGCTTTCCAACGACGTGAAGCAGGCCTTCTTCCTGCTCTTCCTCTTTGCCATCGGCTATCGCACCGGCCCGCAATTCTTCCAGAGCCTCAACGCCGACGCCCTGCCGCAGATCGCCGTGACCGTAACGCTCTGCGTCGTCGCCCTCGGTGTGGCGATCGTGCTTTCCATGCTCTTCGGCTTCGACCTCGGCACGGCGGCCGGCGTTCTTGCCGGCGGCGCGACGGAATCGGCGACCGTCGGCGTTGCGATCGACACCTTCCGCAAGACCGCGCCGACACCGGAGGCTGCCAGCCAGTTCGAATCGGCCGTCGCGACCGGCTTTGCCGTCGCCTATCTCGTCGGCGTCGTCACCGCCATCCTGGTGCAGTCGCAACTGGCGCCCCGCCTGTTCGGCCGCAGCCTGAAGGACGCCTGCGCCGAGCTCGAGGCCGAGCTCAACATCGCCCCGCAAAACAGTGGCGACAGCGCCCGCCGCGAAATCGAGGCACGCGCCTTCGTGATCAGCGACAACCTCGTGGGCCTCACCGTCGAAGAGGCGGAAGCCAGGGTGCCCGAAAACCAGAAGGCCTATATCGAACAGATCCGAAGGGGCCAGGAGATCATCACCCCTGCCCGCAAGGAGCGGCTGCAGGCTGGCGACGTCATCGCCGTTGCTGGCCTTCGCGGCTTCCTGGTCGAATATTCCAGCCGGATCGGCACCGAAATAGACGACCGCACCCTTCTCGACATTCCCGTCGAAGTGCTGGACGTGGTGGTGACCAACAAGGATGTCGCCGGAAAACGCCTGTGGCAGCTACGGCAGCAGCCGGAATCGCGCTCGGTATTCCTGCGCAGCATTCTGCGCGCCGGCCAGCCGATCCCGATCTTTCCCGGCCTGACGGTACGCCGCGGCGATGTGATGTCGATTGCCGGCGCCAGGCGCCATGTCGAGGAAGCGGCCACGCTTCTGGGCTATGCCGACCGTGAGACGACGGCGACCGACATGGTTTTCGTCGGCGTCTTCATCTTCCTCGGCGGCCTCATCGGCATCCCCGCCCTGAAGCTCGGCGCGCTCGAAATCGGCCTCGGCGTCGCCGTCGGCGTGCTGATTGCCGGCCTTTGCGCCGGCTGGCTGCGCTCGGTGCGGCGCACCTTCGGCTTCGTGCCCGAGGCGACGCTCTGGTTCTTCGACAGCGTCGGGCTCTGCGCCTTCATCGCCTGCGTCGGCATCTCCGCCGGCCCGAGCTTCGTTGCCGGCCTCGTCCAGTCCGGCCCGGCACTGGTCATCGCCAGTTTCCTGATCTGCGCGATCTCGCATGTCGCGGCACTCGCGCTTGGCCGCTGGGTCTTCCGCATGAACGAAGGCGTGCTCGCCGGCACCTGCTGTGGTGCCGGCACCTCGGCCCCGGCGCTTGCCGCCGTGCAGGAGGCGGCCGCAAGCAAGGTCCCGACCCTCGGCTACGGTCTCGGCTACGCGATCGGCAACGTACTCCTCGCACTCTGGGGCGCGGTGCTCGTCACCGTGCTGGTGTAATCGGGGAGGCTCGGGGCGGTGCCGTTCGGAGCGAATTGCGATCGTGAGGGAGCGCCCTGGACAACCGCTGCTGTCGCGGCGCGCGCGCTCATAACGACACAACAGCGCGGCCCGCACTGGCAACGCGGCAAACGGCGCATCGAACGCGACCGTCCAACTGGCGGCCTGCTCGGTCTACACGCCTTCCAGATAATGCGCCTTCTGCGACGGATAATAGTCCGAGAATGACGGCAGGGACTTGCCGGCGCGCGCCGCGACCAGCATGTCGAGGTAGTATTCCCAGCCCGGCCCGACGTCTCCAGCGAGCTTCGGGTCGCTCAGCGTCTGCAGCAGCTGCAACTCGGTCTCATCGCCCTTCTGCGTGAATGTCAGCTCGATCCGCCAAGCGCCGGCGTCATCCTTCATCACCACGACCAGGCGGTGCGGCGCGGCGCATTCCTCGATCAAGACATCCGTCCATGGCTGGCTTTTCTCATGGAGCAGTTGCAGCCGCACGGTCTTGCCGGGACCGGCTTCGCCTTCCCAGCGCCCGAACCACAGCGCGGTGCTCTCGGACCTTGTCACGCTCTTCCAGACGTCGTCGATGGGGGCACGAAACGTGCGCGTCAGGATCAGGTCGTTGCCACGGACGTGGCCGGTGGGCTTGGGGCTCATACCGTCTTCTCCCTTTGGTCCTCACGGATAGGCAAGCCTGCGGCGGTACCACCGCGCGTCTATCTGTACACGGTAACGGCTACTTCTGCGAGAGCACGGGTGTCCGCAGCTGCCAGCCCCGCCACGCACCTAACGCAGCGGCCAGACCAGCATCAGCATCGGCTGCTGATAGTTGCCGGGTAGTCATCAGGCAGCCGGCGGGCCGATTTTTCCGCACCCGGCTAGCGACTACGTGGAGACGGATGTGGCGCAGAGAAAGCTTCTGAAGCCGCCGATCGGCTGTCGTCCCAGGACAATAGCGCGCGACCTGCATCGGTCCAGCGTCCAAATCGCGCGCCGAACTCCGACACCTCCATGTACCCGAAAGCCGCAAGCGCCTCGATTGCACTTTCGCCAGCCGACATAGCGTAGCTATCGACCAAACCATCGGAACGCTCCTCAAGATACTGCTGCACCATCAGTGCAAGTGCCTTGAGGGTCAGCATCTGGCGATCTTCCATGGTGTCACTTTCCGAAGGTGAGGACTGCTGCGAATCCGCGTACCGAGACTGCCTAACGCAGCGGCCAGACCAGCATCAGCGCCGGGATGCTGACGATGACGATCACGATCGACAGCGGCAGGCCGAGGCGCGGATAGTCGCTGAACTTGTATCCGCCCGGCCCCATGACCAGCGTGTTGCACTGGTGACCGATCGGCGTCAGGAAATCGCAGCCGGCACCGATGGCAACTGCCATCAGAAAGGCTTCCGGCTTGTAGCCGAGCGCACCGGCAAAGCTGGCGGCGATCGGCGCCATGACCAGCACGGTCGCGGCATTGTTGAGGAACGGCGTCACCCCCATGGCAGCGAGCAGGATGATCGTCAGCGCGCCGGCCGGCGGCAGGCCGGCGGCAACCGTGCCGAGCCACTGCGCGATGACATCGGTCCCTCCGGTCGTGCGCAAGGAATCGCTGACCGGGATCAGCGCCGCCAGCATCACCAGGATCGGTCCATCGACCGAGCGATAGAAGTCGCGCAAGGGGATGATGCGAAAGACGACCATGGCAAGAGCCGCCGCAAAAAAGGCGATCGGCACCGGCACGAGACCGACCGCCGTCGAGCCCATGGCGGCCGCCAGAACCAGAAGCGGAAGCGGCGCCTTGCGGGTGGTGCCAAGCAGGATCTCGCGCTGCGCCAGCGGCAGGCAACCGAAGTCCTGGAGGAAGTGCGTCAACTCGCGCCGTGCACCCTGCAGCACGATGATGTCGCCGGCCCTTAAGCGAATGCTGCCGAGCCGCTGCTTCAGCCTCTCGCCCTGGCGGCTGACGGCCAGCAGGTTGATGTTGTGGGTGTTGAACAGCGCCAGGCGCTGCGCCGACATGCCTTCGAGCGGCGAACCGCTGCCGACCACGGCTTCGATCGCCTCGATCTCGTCACCGGCCTTTTCCCGCCCATGCGGCGCGCGGTCGCCGGCAATCTTCAGCTTGCCTTGCGAGACGATGCGATCGAGCGCCCCCGGGCCGCCTTCAAACAGCAGGATGTCGTCGGCCTCGAGCGTCACGTCGGGCAGCGGCGCCAGATGCAGGCCGCGGCGAAAGATAGCGATGACGACGGCGCCGCCGTCGCCGAGCTTCACCAGATTGCTGAGCGCCTTGCCGATCGCCGGTGAACCGGCGGCGACCACCGCCTCGGAGGTATAATCGGTGATCTCGATCGCCGAATGCACGGAAATCTGCTGGCTGGTGCGCTGCGGCACCAGCTTGTAGGCAAACAGCAGAAAGATGCAGCCGACCAGCGCCAGCGTCGCGCCGACGGGCGTGAAATCGAACATCGTGAAGCTCTCGCCGGTCAGCTCCTGGCGCACGCGCGAGACGACGATATTCGGCGACGTGCCGACCTGGGTCATGAGCCCGCCGATCAGCGAGCCGAAGGCCATCGGCATCAGGAAGGCGGAAGGCTGAACATTCGATCGCCGGGCAAACTGGAAGGCGACCGGCAGCATGATCGCCAGCGCCCCGATGTTCTTGATGAAGGCGGAAAGCACCGTCACCGTGATGACCAGCAGGGCGAGTTGTGCGCGCACCGAGGAGATGTTCGGCAGGAACCGCTGGATGGCGGCATCGACGATGCCCGAGCGCGCCACCCCGGCGCTGACGATCAGGGCGCTGCCGACGATGATGACGATGTCGTCACTGAAACCATCGAAGGCATGATCGTAAGGAACGATGCCGACGGCGACCGCCAGCATCAGCGCCGAACAGGCGATCACGTCGTATCGAAACCGCCCCCAGATGAAGAAGGCCATCATGGCGCCGATGACGATAAACGCGAGAGACTGATCGGCGGTCATGCAATATCCGGGTTCAGCGAAGGGACTGGGCGGGACGGAACGTGCGGCTGACAAAAGCCGAAACGCGCGATCCGCGCAGAAGTTCACGCAAGACGTAACCCATGTTTCGGCAAATCGGAATTCACCTCAGCGACAAATCTGGGCATGAGTGCGAAGCGCATCGATTGCGCGGCGTCGCCCGGCGGCGAGGTGGCAGCCCCGCCGCCCAGCTATTGGGCCGCCCCGCTACTCGATGGTCCCGAATACGGCCGTCTCCAGCGTATCGATGGCCTCGTCCCGCTGCTTGCCCTTCATCAGAAAGGTAAGCATTCGCCAGGCGTCTCGCCCGCGCAGCGCAAGGGTTATCTCGGCGGTGGTGTCCGGTTCCTTGATCGACTTCATCGCCAAACGTATCGCCATTTGGCCGTTGATCATCACCGGCTGCCAGTCTGCACTCGCCTCGAATCCCGCCTTCGCCTGCAGCTCGGCGAGCCTCTCGGCATATTGCCGTTCGTTGATTGTTGCCGGGATCTGCTCGTGCCCGAAATAGATGCCGCCGCCTGCCTGATCCGAACCGATCATAAAGAACATGTTGTCGCGCGAGAGATCCTCGACGACCCAGGCCGCCTCGAACGTCGCCTGCCTGCCGGTCACTGGATTGACGAAGGTCTGCATGGGTGGCGGCGGGGTCAGGGCGGCAACCATCCAGGTCGCCGCCGGGTCCATGGACTTGCCCAATGCGACCGGAGTAAGCAGCGCCACCCCGACACCGACGGCAAAGCGCGTCCCCGAAATCCGGCGCCCCTCCACCCGGGCCCGCCCCCGGTCATGACCAGCGGGCCGGCCGTGCGCGACACGGCGGTATTGCAGGATCAGCGTGACGAAAACCAGCGGGAAGATATGCAGCGCCAGGCCCGTCAGCCACATCATCAGCTCGCGGTTAAGATGGAACAGGCCCCGGGACTGCCCGTTGAGCTGCACCACACGAATGCCGAAAAGCGCCTTGCCGGGCGACGTGCCGAACAGCGACATGATGACGGCGCGCAGCAGAACAGCCATCGTGGCGCTCGCGAATACCGCCGCCACAAGGATGGCGATGCGCCACTCCTGATAGTAGAACTGCAGAAGCGGCCAGGGAAGAAGAAGAACCGCAAAGGTAACCATGAGGTTCGCCGCATAGAACAGCAGTCCAAGATCGAGCGACGTTGCCCAAAATCGCGCCCAGGGCCGCGCCAGCGGCAGGCTCGGGATCGGCGGCAACGTCTCGTGACCCTCATCGCTCGCCGGCTGCTCCGGCTCGAGCCCCACGATCAGTTCGGGCGTGTCGGCGATGCGCATCCAGTCGCCCCTGCCCGATCGCCAGACCAGCGTGTCATGCGCCAAAGCGCCCGTCCTGACCAGAGCAAGGAGCTCCGTTTCGTCAATCGGGCCCTTTACCTCGCCGCCGACGGCATAATGCCAGAGCGTCATTTCTTCCCCCAAACCTCACGCACCTTGCGCGGATAGATTCATGCGTTGCGAACCGGCACGTCAGTTCGCGCAGGCGCCTCATTCAATCGATCGTTTCAAACAGCGCCGTCACGTTTCGTTCCATGTCGAGATCGGCGAGCTTTGCAGCATCGGCGTAAACGACAATCCGCCAGGCCCCTGCATCGCTCAAAACGAAGGTGAGCTCGGCATCCCCCGCAGCATTGTCGACCCGCGCGGCCGCTGCGCGATAGGCACGCTTTCCGTCGATCGTCAGAGGCCGCCACGGCGACGCTACGGTGAAGAGATCCTGGAGGTCCGTGGCCCAGCGCTTGGCATACTCCGCCGAGCCGATGCCTGTTGCGACATCGACGTCGTATTCGAAGAACATGCTGACCGAAGAGTCCTGCGCATCAAAAAAGGTGTTCACCTTTGTCGGCGTCTTCAATGTATCTGCCTTGAAGGGGCGATCGAAACGCGCCTCACCCAGCGTTTGCGGGTTCACCCATCGGGTCGACGCCGTGACGCTCACGTCTTTGTCGGGCATTGGAAACTGATTGAGGACGACCAAAAGCAGCTGCCCCAGAATGAAAGGCGCCGCCACTGTGGCGACAATGCCGCCGGCAAGCCGCGCACCGGAGATCGGCTTGCCCTCGACCCGTGCCTTGCGCTCGTCGTAGCCGGCGGGCTGGCCCTCGGCCACCCGGCGGTACTGAAGGATCGCGGTGACGATCGAGGCCGGGATGATGGAAAGCGCAAGCCCGCGCAGCCAGACGGTAAATTCGCGTTCGAGGTGGAAGCCGAGTCGGTTCTGACCAACCAACGGCACGACGCGCACGCCGAAGATCAGCTTGCCGAGCGACGTTCCGAAGGCGGCCATGACCAGCGCCAGAATGGCGAAGATCAACAGGTGCAGCAGCAGCAACAGCGAAAGGCTGGACTGAAAATCGAGCGCGCCAGGCGCGGCGAACATTTCGATATCAACGATATCCTTCGGCAGCACGAGTGCCGCGAGAGTTGCGACCAAGGCAGCCGGTATATAAAGCACCAGCACATCGAAAATGCGCGCCAGAAAACGGGGCCATGGCCGCGCAAGCGGATATGCGGGCAATGGCGGCGGCGCGTCGGCGGCCGGGCCGGGTCCC